>JAISDI010000252.1 GCA_031264895.1 Endomicrobium sp.
AAATGACAGTATACAAACCGGCAGAAAACTTCAAAAGTCCGCCCTTATGGAGCGCGTTATGCAGGCTATACCCGGCCTCTATCAAGGTTATGCTCCCAATAAAGACCTGCAAAATGCCATCTGGGACGATTACAACAAAGAAGACGGCGCAATTACCGACATCGACGCTTTGGCGGCAAAATATAAAAAGGCTGCGGCCATAGACGCTTTCAAACAGTTTGAAAAGACTAAAGACGCGGGGTTCCTCGACTATTTTGCTCCGATAGCGGCTTTAGGCCTTCCGCTGCTTACCGAATATATAAACAACGGAGCGGCAGGCACAACGACCGACGGGATTTCTGGCAATATAGCAAAATGGATGGATAAAGAAGGCATGGAAAAGTGGAACATGGGCGTAAGGGTCAACCTTTTGCCCGGAGACAAATCAACGCCGCGCGCGCTTTTTGCAAAACTTGCCGATGGACAATGGTCAGAGTCCGAATTTCAAGAACTGTTTGACTTGCTTAAGCTTTGGGAAGACGTAAAAGACGATGCCGCTGTCGCAACGGCTCCTTTTTCCGCCGAAGATTTTAACGAAATAAACAGCTGGATAAACAACAGAGGCACAGGCCCTCTTATGCTTTCCTACATAAATGCAAACATACCCGCAAAATACGGCGTTTCGCAGCTTGACAAAAACCTGCAAAATTCCATAAAGCAAAAAAACGCTTTTACAGTTTTGACAGACATCGACATGCAGACCAAAGGTTTGTACGGAATGTACGAAAAAGATATTGACCTTTCGGTTTTAAAGCAAATTTGCGAAAAAGAAAACGATCCGCAAGCCAAAGACGACTCTCTGCGCTACGCTACGCAAAGAGCCGTAAGACTTGCGCATATCAGAGAACTGCTCACTATTATCAACTCGGACAAAAACGATCTTAAGTATTATACGGACGCCCAAGCAAAAGACATTATGGATTCGGCGAATAAGATTCTTGAAAAAGAAGAAACAAAAGATTTAAAGAAAGTCGCCGGCGCAAGACTCGTGCAGTTGGAATATAGGCTTTCGGACAACGGTTACCGGCGCAATGATTGGACGGACTACCAGCTTTTGACCGCGCTTGCCCAAAACGATTATGACGCGGACGCGGCTTTTAACACCCTTACGAAAAAAAGCGCGCCCGGACATGCCGATTTCGTATCGCCTTTGCAAATTACCACTAAAGTCAGAACAGCGCTTGCGGATCTTGTTTCAGACCAATACTCAATGTCGTCCGGTATAGAAGAGTCGATGCTTAAATGGATAGGCGATAACAGCGCAGACTCAAACGGCGTTCCTCTTACGCAAGCGCAGATCATAGACAAGCTTATAGAAAACTTCGCCGCAGACATAGTCATAGACGCGCTCGGCCAATACAGGGCCGGAAACATAATTTTGTTTAAAGAAGCTTTTATGCCGGCCATACTTACGGTGTCAAGGTTTTTGCCGTTCAATTGGGGCGCGCCCGTTGTGGCTGCCGCAAACCTCGCCGAGTTTTTATCGCCGGGCGTAAGCGGAAGAAACCTGCACTCCAAGATCAACAGCATGGGGCATATAGTCGGCAAAGACGGCAACGACGTTATGGCTGCGTTTTTGCAGTCGCTCGGATCGCAACAAGAACTTGATCTGAAAGTGTTTAAAGAAAAAGATGTGAAAAAACTTATAGATTGGGTCGGGAAAAAAGAAAAAACCATTTTTATAGACCAGCTTTCAAGAAACGTCGAAGGCGCGCTCGGGGTTTCGGGGCTTGTTGAATTTGATTTGAAAAAAGTAATAAAGGATTTCGGCTTTGATCCTCTTACTTTAGACAGAAGCGGCGATCTAAACGCTTACTTGCAGCGTTACAAAGGCCCCATAGCTTTGCACGCATTGGAGAAACTTTTAGACAGCAAAGGTTTGTCAAACAGAATAGTGATCTTTAATGCAATAGCCCAAACTAAAACCGCGCTCGAAGGCCTTTATCCCGACGCCTCTTTGCGCCCGCGAAACATTACAAAAGCTTTAGCTAAAGCCGAACGCGCTTTAAACGGCAGGCAGGACATTGTAGACAAAAAAACCGCATTTATACAAAGTCAAGGCGTTCAAGACGGCAAGGAAGAAATAATATCCGCGCTTAAAGAAAACAATTATGACGTCGACAAAACTATAACGTCTTTGAAAGGCGACTTTTCAGAAAGCGAAATTCCCGAAGGACAAAGGATATCAAACGCGCAGCACGCGAACGACTTTTTAAATAACAGCGGCGTAAACGAACTTTATTACAGAGAAAATTCCCGCCTGCTCAATATAGTGAAAAAATACCATTTCAGGCTTATCGATCTGCAAGAGGCCAAAGAGCTTTCTTCTTTAAGGCTTATAAACGCGGCGTTAGATACGGAGCTTGCCGTCTTAAACGCCGATTTCTCGGGCGAAAGCGCGGCTAAAAAAATAGACGGAGTTATTTCGCGGCTTGCGGAAAGCGTTCCGTCTTTAAAAGACCTTCAAAAACCGGCCGTTAATTTTCCGTCGAGGCTTGAGGCTCCGCTTAAAAATTTCAGCGCGGCTTACGAGGCGTTTAAAGCAAGACCCGATCAATCAACATACTATGCGCTTACAAGCGCTTATATGGATCTAAGAGCCGACATGAAACTTTTGCGCGACGAGACAAGCGGCGAAATAAGCAAGGCTTTAGATTCGCCTTTGGCTTATACGGATATGCATCTTCTTAAAGAAAAGACTAAAGAATTTATAAGGCTTGAAAGAATGCTTTTAGCTGTAGAAGGCGAAATAAAAGCCTCAAAGATCATGCCTGCCGAAAACCGGACGCAAACGTCTTACAGTCCTTCTTCGGCGTTTCAAACGGCTTTTGACAGGTTTGCGTCGCTGTTTAAAGCAAAAGATTATGCGCCCAACATTCTTGAAAACGAAATCACGGCCAATATAACAAGCCAAGACAAAACCGACGCCAAAAATGAGCTTAACAAAGCTTTGACGGCGCAGCTTCCCGTAACGGTCACGCCGGCAGACCTTGCTTCCATAGATCATACCGCCGCCATAAAAGATTACGCTTTGCAAAAAGCGCAAGCGCAAAAGTCAGGCAAGCCTTTTAACAAAGAGCAATGGGCTAAAAACATGGCGCGCGACTATGCAAGAGCCGCCTCAGACTTGATATTAAACAAACGTGTCGTCGATATAAACAACGGCAACGGCGCGTCGCTTACCGCCGAAGGCGTAAAAGACATGTACGCCCTTAGCGCCTATATCCGCTTTTTGTCTGGAAGGACAGGCATAGCTTTTACGGCCGAAGAAGCGCAATTGCTTCAAGCCGCCGAAGAGATCTTGACCAACAGCGAGCAAGCCGTTCAAACCGAAAAAGAAACCGCCGACGCTATTGTGGAAAACGGGGAAAAACTGAATCTGTTTCCTTCCGGCCTAAACTATAAAGGACAAATGTCGAGACTGTTCCAAATGGATATAGTAAGGAATTATTACGGCGAGTTTATAAGCAGATGGGCGCAGGCGGCAGATTTCGGCAATGTGACTCCAAACCTTATAAGCCGCTATCAAGAAAGCGCTAAAAACGCGACTGTCCGCGATTATAAAAACGATATTCTGTTAGACGGTTTTAACCAAGCGTCTTTATTTGACCCGCTCTCGGCCGCCACGCAGGATTTTTACGATTTTTGGAAGTCGACGATAAAACGCCAAAAAGCGCAAGGAATAAACTTCTCTTATTTTGACGAAAGCGATCTGGCCGCTTCTATGACATATGCCGGCGACGCAAAAGAAACGGCTTCGGAAGACGTAAAGGACGAATATCTTTTAGCCGCGCAGCAGATAGTAACGCAGGACAACGCTAATTTCGGGCTTTTGTATAAAGTGTTCGAGTCGGAACTTCAGGCGCAAAGAGGCCGCCCGCTCAACCGCAAAGAGCAGCTTGCGCTCAGAGATTTTATAAGAGTTTTAATAAGCGCAAACGTTTCTTACGAATACAAATACGGCCAGCTTTCTTTAAGCGCTATGACCGATCTTGAAAGATACAGTATAAATTTTACCGCCACTGCGGATCTGAAAAAGATTTACGAAGATTTGACGAAAAAAGGCAAAGCGGAAAGAGAAAAAAGAGAACAGGAAGAAGCCGCAAAACGCACGGACAATATGATAGGCAAAGCCGTGTTTCAAGCTTTAAAAGATACGCTTGGCAATTATCTGCCCGACTTTTTTGCTTGGACAGACATTTCCGTAAATCTGCAAAACGATATGATCAAAGACGCGAAATCGCAGTTCACTCCGGAGCAGCTTGAGGCCGTTCAAAACGCGGTTCGCGCGGAAATGAAAGCGCAGGCCGGCAAAGATCTGACTGAAGACGAACTTAACGCAAAACTTGTCGAAGCCGCCGACAAAGTTTTAAAAGGAAACGGCGACGAGGCTGCGCCGTCTCTTGCACAGTTTGCGTTATCGACGGCACACAAGTGGAGCGTAAGCGTGCTGTTTAGCGCTCTTGACACTTATGCAAGAAGAAGCGAGCAGAAATTGCCGCTCGGAACTTATAAAACGCAAAACTCGGATGCGACCGACTTTACTCTTACGGCGGGAAATATTCTTTCGGGGCTCGGAAGAATGTACTCCGCTTTGCCGGCAAACAGCAAAGACAGAAACACTATCCAAACCAATTTTGACGCCGCTTTGACTAAAATAGCGGATAATAGGTATGACGCAAATAAAATCACAAAAGAAACTTGGACAAACGGATACGAGCAGTATTTTAAAAATATGTTCGAACAAGGCAAGCAGGAAGTTGTAAAGGGGACGCAGCTGCCTTGGAATATAATAGATGTTGAGCTGAAAGGAATTTTCGGGGAAAACAGCGTAAAGCCCGACCCTGCAAACGAAAAGCAGTTTTTTGAAATAACTTATACTTATAACGGGCAGACTTTAAACACAAGAATTTATCCTTACGACGGCAATTCCAATTTCGTTTACAGCCGTGAAAGCGTTACGCATTTGAGGGACACGTTTAACAGTTTGGCCGACGCCGGTTTTACTTCTATAGAATGGAAGAAAGATCCAAACGGCAATTGGTTTTTTGAGGCGGATATAAACGGCGAAAAAGACGTTCCGGTATATCCGTTTAACGCTAAAGGCAAAATTGATACAAAGGCCGCAAGCAATGCAAAAACTTTGGCGGCAAACCGCAAAACTTTTAAAGAAGAGCATCCGGACGAAATCGGCGACATACGCATAATGACCGAAACCAAAGAAAACGGCACGGTAATTTTGTGGTATTTGACGGCCGACTTGACAAATAACGGCGCGATCATGAAAATCAATTCTTGTAACGACGACGGTTCCATAAAAACCCCGGGCGAACTTTACAAAGCTTTTGAAGACGCGCACAAGATGGACGTTTCAGTCGAGCGGGAATTGGAAAAAAGACACATTATATTTGAAAGAGTCGATTCTTCCGAAGGCACTTATTACAAAGTATGGTATGGCGACAATGCCAATTTGACGAAAAATCCGATAGCAATATATCCTTACGATACAAACTCCAATTTTGCGTTCAACGCCGACAATGTCGAACATATCTTAGAAACCTATGTCAACCTTGAAAAATACGGGTTTACCGGCATAAAGTGGGAAAAAGACGCCGATACGGGCTACTATTGCTTTAGCGCCGACAAAGACGGCGTAACAGACGCTATGAGGAAAATTTATCCGTTTAACGACAACGGAATAATAACCGGCATAGCCCAAAAGACTATGGACTTATTTACAAAAAGAAAAGCGTTTGCCGATATGGGCTATACGATAACGGCAAAAACCGAAAAATCTCAGGACGGCAGCATAATAATATACTACGAAGTCGTAAGAAATGCGGACTCAATGCCTGCGGGAAAGAAAATATATCCCGTAGACGGTGACGTCGTTAAATCCGCCGCCGCGCTTAAAAAAGATTTTGACGACAGTTTGGTTCTGAGCGACGTTGAAAAAACTTTAAAAGATATTTTTGGACAAGACAACGTAAGCACGATGCAAATAGAGACTATAGACGGAAAAGATGCCATATATTACGAAGTTAAGCTGAGCGTATCGCTCAAGATCAAAGTTTATCCTTACGACGAAAACAGCAATTTTAAATTCAACGCCGCCGACCTTACGCATATAAGAGACACCTACACCGGACTTACGGGCAAAGGTTTTACAAACATAAAATGGACGCAAGACACCGGAGGCGTTTGGCGTTTTGAAGTTGAAAAATATTCGATAACGGATACGCCCGTATATCCTTTCAGAAGCGACGGCAACATTATAAGCGACATAGTCGAAAAAACGGAAAAGATGTACTACGAAAGAGATGATTTTGCGCAAATGGGATTTACGATAACCGCAAGAACGGCACAAACTGCCGACGGCGACACTATGCTGGTTTATGACGTCGTAAGAAAAGCCGACGGCAGGACAGGCATTGTTTATCCCGCAATAAGAGGCAACGACACGCTTGCGGGCATCAAAACCGCCGCCAAAATGAAAGAAGATTTTGAAGGTTCTTCAAGCATAGATGACATAAGGGCAAAACTTGAAGCCGCAGGTTATGCAATAATAAGCG
>JAISDI010000283.1 GCA_031264895.1 Endomicrobium sp.
ATATTTCTCGGTTTTCATGACGATGTCGCGGCTGAATGCCAAAGCGAACTTTTTTATCAAATTAGGTTTTGATTCTATATATTCGAAAGAACTTACTTTAAAAGTCGTATAAATTTCAAGCCGCGCCAAATACTGAGAGTAATCGAAGACCAAAGGAAAATCGGCTTTTTTAGGTTTTGAAATTTTGCCTTTAACGCTTATTATGTCGCCGTAAGATATTTTGTATCCGGACGGAGAGTTTACGAGTATTTTTTCATGCACGGAAAAATCGTTTACAAGACTGGCCTGCAAAATAAATCTTTGCCCGTTTCTGATAAATTCCGGAGGCGAAATTACTTTGCCTTCAATAGTTACGGTTTTGTCATAATCGGCGAACCGGTAAAGGAAACTTTGCTTTTCGGGATCGAATATGCCTATGGCATTGATAAATATCAAAAATGCCGCATAAAAAATGAAAATTGTTATAACGGGACGCTTTAATATGGTAAAGTTATTCATTTCTATATTTCGTCGTCTTGCGAAACAGTAACTTCGAATATGCCTTTTCTTCTTTCCGAAGTTTTTACGGATATATAATTGTCCGTCAACGCTTTGTTTTTGCCTATGCTTACGGCTTTTCTTTTATGTCCGGCATTTTTGTTTAAAAAATCCGCTCTTTTTGATTTGTCTATTTCAAATAGTTCGATTGAACGTTTTTTTATTTCATGCGGCAAAACTTTATTTTCGAATTTCGAAGCTTTTGTTTTGTCTCTGTCGGAATATCTGAAGACGTGCAGCCTTGAAAAAGGATTTCTCTCTATAAAAGCGCATGTCTGACGGTGATTATGCGGCGTTTCTCCGGGAAAACCCGTAATTATGTCGCTTGTGAGCGCGGTGTCCGGAAGCGCAGACATTATTTTTGAAATTTTCTCTTCAAATTCCGCAGTATTGTAACGTCTGTTCATTTGCCTGAGTACTTCGTCGTCTCCGGATTGAAGCGGTATGTGAAGATGACGGCAGATTTTGTCGGTATTTTCTTTCATAAGTTCTATGAGCCTATCGTCGATTTCGTTCAATTCTATCGAAGATATGCGTATTCTGAACTCTTCCGGAATTTTCACTATTTCGTTTATAAGCTTCGATATTCCTCCGTCATATTTTCCCGCGTGAATTCCGGTCAGCACTATTTCATAGTAGCCGCTTCCGATAAGACTTTTAATTTCTTCAAGAACTGATTCTGAAGGTTTGCTCCATAATTTTTGGCGCACGTAAGGAATTACGCAGTAACTGCAAAAACTGTTGCAGCCGTCCTGTATTTTCACGAAAGCTCTTGAGCGGCTGTCGAAGTTTTTTATTATCTGTTTTTGCGGGTCGGAAAACAGACTGTCTTTTTCGGTTATTATGTCTGCCTGCGGGTATTTTTCTTTCAAATAGTCCGTTTTATTTCTGGCAAAACATCCTGTAATCATAATTTTCTTGTCCGGCAGTTTCGAGGCTTTTCTTAAAAAATATTCGCACTCTTTGTCCGCTTCGTCTGTTACAGTACACGAGTTGAAGATAATAATATCTGCTTCTTCGGGTTTTAAAACCCGTAACATATTATTTTCTTTTAATTTGTCCGAAATCAACTGCGTTTCGTATTGGTTTACTTTACATCCGAATGAACGTATATAATATGTTTTCATCTTGCTTTATAAACTCCGAAATAATTAAAAATAAGCACGCTTGCGATAATTGCGGCAGTTTCTACCCTCAATATATTTTTGCCTAAAGTTATGGTTTGAATGCCGAGTTTTTGCGCAAATTCCGTCTCTTCATTTTCAAAACCTCCTTCGGGGCCTATGAAAATGTTTGAACCTTTATATTTGTTTTTTTCTGCGGATATTTTTGTCAAAACATTTAAACTTTCGCTTTCCCAAGCCAGAACGTTTATACAACCGCCGTCTTCTGCGGCTTTTTTACAGGCTGTTTTAAAATCAACGGGATCGCTTATCTTCATTATGTCTTTTCTTCCGCATTGTGAACTTGCGGCAATAGATATTTTTTCATAGCGTTCCGATTTGTTTGGGGAGAAAGATTTATTTACGCTTCTTTTAGTATTGACGGGCGCTATTTCCGATATGCCAAGTTCTCCGGCTTTTTCTATAAGCCATTCAAATCTGTCGCCTTTAGGCATGGCGGTATAAAGGGTTACTTTAAATTCCGGCATTGCGTAAGAAGAAGAAATTATGCGGCCTTTGACATACCCTTTTTCAACTGCGGTTATTTTCGCTTTGTAAGAATTTCCCGCGCCGTCAAAAATCATTATTTCGTCGTCGGTCTTGAATCGTCTTACATTGGAAATATAGTGCGCCTGTTCGTTTTCCATGACGAAAATATCGTTTTTAATGTTTTCCGGTTTTACATAAAAATGCGGCATAAAATGTCCTTTTATATAGTGTAATCCGAACATTATACATAATTTGACAAACAATAAGAGCATATACTACAATAGCGAACTATATGAAGAAAATAATTAATTATCCTTTTCATCTTATGCGCAGAATGTATGATTGGACTTTGGGCTGGTCAAAGAAAAAAAGCTCAAATTACGCTTTGTTCGGCATAGCTTTTATCGAGAGTTCTTTTTTTCCTATTCCGCCGGACGTTCTTTTAATTCCGTTGGTTGCGGCAGATCCTAAAAACTGGTGGAAAAAAGCGGCCATATGCACGATAGGTTCG
>JAISDI010000166.1 GCA_031264895.1 Endomicrobium sp.
ATACGGATCCGGCTCCTGTTGCGATTTTTGCCCATCTTGACGCTACGATAGCTTTAGACAGAGCGATTATGGAACAAGGACTTTATCCGGCGGTCAGCCCGTTGACTTCGTCTTCAAGACTTTTAGATCCTAACATTGTCGGGGAAGAGCATTACAATGTGGCGATGTCGGTAAAAAAGATTTTGCAGAAATATAAAGATTTACAAGACATTATCGCAATACTTGGCATGGACGAACTTTCGGACGAAGATAAATTGACGGTTTCAAGAGCGAGAAAAGTGCAGAGATTTTTAACTCAGCCTATGTTTGTAGCGGAAACGTTTACGGGTCTTGAAGGAAGATATGTAAAATCTGAAGATACCGTAAAAGGATTTAAAGAAATTATTGAAGGAAAACATGACGCTCTGCCCGAACAGGCATTTTATATGGTGGGGACTATAGAAGAGGCCGTCAAGAAAGCCGCAGATTCTAAATAATAAGAAGGCCAGATGAAAAATTTTGAACTTGAAATATTATCTCCGCAGGGAGTTGCTTTTAAGGGCGAGGTCATGTCGGTTTCGCTGCCGACTTCTTCCGGAATCATAACGGTTCTGCCTGGACATACTAATCTTGTGACGAAACTTAAAGAAGGTGAGATAATAATAACTCATGCCGGCGGAGAAAAAAGAATAACCGTCATAGACGGGTTTGTGGAAATATTCAATAATACAGTGGACATAGTTTCGGATTTTGCCGTTACGTCGGACGATGAGAACGTACAGAAAATAGAACAGGCCATGAAACTTGCCAAAGACATGAAAAATAAGAAACAAAATGTCGTCGATTCGGCAGTGATAGAAACGCAGCTTAAAAAAGCGGTTTACGAATTAAAGTCAGGAGTGGGGATAAAAAGGAAGAAAATATGATGAAACGGGCTTCTTCTGCCGCTTTGATCATATGCCCGTTTTTTATTTTTTTATTTTCTTGCGCCTCTACAGATACGGACGACTTCAAAAAACTTGATCCGGGTGATCTTATAGCGCTGGAAAAACCCGTAATAAGCGCCAAAAAAGTTGAACTTGGCAGATATGAAGACGGCAGTTCTAAAGGGTATCAGTACGTTTCGACCGACGATTCCGAGGTTTTTGCCGAAGAATTAATGGACGAAAAAGGAAATCGCACCATAGAAGGAAGGATCCCCGACGGACTTGTCGTTCAGTATTATGACGAGGGAAACATTGCCGCCGAACTGAATTATAATGCCGGCAAGCTTGAGGGAGTTGTAAAAGAGTACTTTCCCGACGGGATCGTTGCCTCCGTGAAAAATTATAAATCCGGAGAATTAAACGGCCCTTTAAGAGAATATTATCCCAGCGGCAAAATAAGAGAAGATTCTGTTTATATAAACGGTCTTTTAAACGGCTCATTCCGGAAATATTCGGACACAGGCACTCTGTTGTCAAGAGCCGAATATCAGGACGGAGAGTTAAACGGGCTTTATAAAGAGTTTTTTATAAACGGTAAAGTTAAGACCGAAACCGAATATACGAACGACAGAAAAGAAGGGTATCAAAAAGAGTTTGATCCTTCCGGCATACTTCTTGCGGAATACAATTATACGATGGGTAAACTTGAGGGACAATCAAAAAAGTATTATGAAGACGGCAGCATACAAATGATCGCAAACTATTCGGATAATAAGCAGGAAGGCGAAACTAAAATTTTCAGCAATAATAATTCCGATCATCCGATATATATAGATATTTATAAAAATAGTAAGAAGACTAAAAGAAAAGCTTACAGTTCGCAGGGAAAACTGATTTTTACATTAGATTATTAGACGGTAAATATAAATTTTCAGGGGTGCGAAAAATGTCAGGACATAACAAATGGGCAAGTATTAAGCACAAAAAAGCTATTACCGACGCTAAAAAAGGGAAAGCGTTCACGAAGATCATAAGGGAAATTGTCGTTGCAGCCAAAGAAGGCGGCCCTCTTATAGAAAACAACGCGCGTTTAAGAAAAGCTATAGAAGACGCTAAAGAAGCGAATATGCCGCAGGACAATATTAAAAAAGCTATTCAAAGAGGAACCGGAGAAATACCCGGCGCCGTTTATGAAGAAATAGTTTATGAAGGATACGGCCCCGCCGGAGTTGCTTTGATCGTCGAAGTTACGACCGACAATAAAAACAGAACGGCTTCGGACATAAGAAAAATGTTTTCAAGCCATAGCGGAAATCTCGGTGAAACGGGCTGTGTGGGCTGGATGTTCGGCAGGAAAGGATTTATAACCGTAGAAAAGACAGCCGGAGACGAAGACACTCTCATGACAATAGCGCTTGAAGCCGGCGCCGAAGATTTTGAAAATGACGCAGACAGCGACGTCTATGAAATAACGACTGCTCCGGAAGATTTGGATAAGATTAAAAATGCATTGTCTGAAAAAAATATCAACGCGGCTTCTTCGGAAATAACCATGGTAGCGCAAACATATATAAAGCTTACCGGAGACGAAGCCAAAAGCATGTTAAAGCTTATGGATAGCCTCGAAGAACATGACGACGTAAAAAACGTCTACGCAAATTTTGACATATCAAAAGAAGATATGGAAAAGCTCGGAGCTTAATTAACTTAAACACGGGAGACTCTTAATGATAGTTTTGGGAATAGATCCCGGACTTTCTCTTACGGGGTGGGGAGTTATTTCAGCGCAGTCCCGTGATAAAATCATGCCTTTACAGTATGGCTGTATACGTACAAAACCATCCGAAACTCTGTCCGAAAGATTACAAAACATAAATATTGAACTGCAAAAGCTTATAGATACATATAAGCCCGAGGTAGCCGCCATAGAAGAATTGTTTTTTTTAAAAGAAGCAAAATCTGTCGCTGCCGTCGGACAGGCGCGCGGGGCTATAGTTTTGACGGTATCTCTAAACAAAATAAAATTATTTGAATATAATCCGCGTCACGTGAAAATGGCTTTGACAGGTTACGGTTCTGCGGATAAAAGCCAGATGCAGCACATGGTCAAAACTTTGCTAAGGCTCAAAGAAATACCAAAACCCGACGATGCCGCAGATGCTTTAGCAATAGCGATGTGCCACGTAAATACGGTCAGGACATTAAAATGATAGATTATATCAGCGGAACGCTGGATTCAAAAACGCCGGACTCTATAGTCGTTGACGTAAACGGGATAGGTTATAAAATTTCCGTTGCCGTATCTTCTTTTGAAAAGCTTCCGGAAGCCGGAAGCGGCGTAAAAATTTATATTGTTGAAGCCGTATCCGGAATGTACGGCGGGGTCATATCTCTTTACGGCTTTTTGTCAAATGAAGAAAGGGATATGTATATGCTGATAAAAGAAGAAGTCCCCGCAACCGGAGCAAAAAAAGCTATGGAATATCTGGACAAAATCTCAAAATCGTTTGCTGACTTTAAGACAGCCGTCGTGTCAAAAAATGCCGCCATGCTCCATGACATTTTCGGTTTCACAAAAAAAACCGCCGATAAGCTCATTTCCGCGCTTAAAGAAAAAATAATCTCCATAAACGTCTCAGGAGGCGAAAAGTGGGCAGGCGCATCAAGCTATTGCGCAGATACTATTGTTACGGAAGCAATTTCTGCATTAATGGCATTAGGATATAAAGAATTGCAGGCTAAAAACGCAGTTAATAAATCTTATGAAGAAGGTTCGGATATAAAAATTGAAGATTTAATAAAAAAATCTTTGAAGCATTTATAAATCACAACTCTTATCCCTCAATACCGCATTTCTAAATCAAGTCTTACAAAACTGATTGCCTTATTTTTTTCGGTATCTGCCGTAACGCCATAGCCGGAATCCCCTTCTGTGAAGGAATAACGGCAACGGCGAGGCAAGCTTTGCTTGTAGCATTGACAACACACACATCTGTCTGTCCTCTGCAAACAAAGTTTGTCAGGGTCTGTAGTTTTGCCGTCAGCCGTAATTCCCACTTTTCTAAAGGGGGTGTCCGCGATTTTGCGGACGGGGGATTTGCCGTATGCGCAAGGTTCTAAATTTCATGTTCAATATACGCAGTGGGTTGATCCACTTTCGTCGTAAAACAAAAACTTCTTTAGTAAAAATGGATGCCCGATTAA
>JAISDI010000271.1 GCA_031264895.1 Endomicrobium sp.
TGCGCATACGGCAAATCCCCCGTCCGGAGACATTGTCTCCGTCCACCCCCTTTAAAAAG
The DNA here is from genome assembly GCA_031264895.1 of Endomicrobium sp. GTDB lineage: Bacteria > Elusimicrobiota > Endomicrobiia > Endomicrobiales > Endomicrobiaceae > Endomicrobium_B. Next base: position 60 of record JAISDI010000271.1, read on the forward strand.
TGGGAATTACGGCGAACAGCGAAACGGCAAAATGGATCCCCGACAAAGACACTCGGGGATTGACGACAAAGGAAAAAAGATGGTTTTTAGAAACCTCTAATGGAATATCTGGGTTAAACCGCCGATGTACTACGTGCGTAAGCCCGTGGAGTTTCACTTTGTCGTTTGCCATAAAAATTTCCCTTCTGTGAAGACTCACTCTTGTTTTATCAATACAAAATAATCAATTTTTGAAAGAAACTTTACAGTCGAAAATTAAAATTATATACTTGATTTTAGATTAAGCTAAAATATTTTGTAATCGTATTTTTCCGGTAAAAAAGCGTCAAATATATTATAAAGAGGTAAAAATATATGGGAAATAAAAAAGCAGGATTTACCCGAAAAAAAGGGATGGCAAGGCTTTGGGAGCTTGCCGGACTTCAGAAAGGGTTGGTTATGTTGTCTGTGGTTTTGTCAATAATAAGTATGATTTTATCTTTTGTTCCGTGTATTGCCGTATATTTTATCGTGAAAGAACTTATTGCGCATGCTGGAAATCTTTCCGGAATTAATTCAAGCCTTGTAATTAAATACGGCTGGTTTGCTTTTGCCGGAGCGGCTTCTTCTTTTTTAATTTATTTTGCGGCTCTTATGTGTTCGCATATTGCCGCGTTTAAAACGCTTTATAAAATTAAAATCGATTTTGTGCGTCATGTCGCGTCTTTGCCTATGGGGTTTCACAACTCTAATTCCACCGGTAAAATGCGCAAAATAATAGATGAAAATATTGAAAAACTCGAAGGTTTTATAGCCCATCAGATACCGGATATTGCCGGTTCTTTTACGGCGCCGTTTATTGTTTTCATTTTGCTTTTTGTCATAGATTGGAGGTTTGGGATTGCCTGCTTTATCCCGATAGTTTCGGCTTATTTGATACAAGGCGTCGCTTTTTCGGGAGAAAAAACAAAAGCGTTCATGAGCAAATATCAGGACGCAATGGAAGATATGAACGCTTCGTCGGTTGAATACGTCAGGGGAATTTCAGTGGTAAAAATTTTCGGACAGAGCGTTTTTTCTTTTAAAAAGTTTTATGAAAGCATAAAAATTTACACGAAATTTTGTCTAGGCTATTGCATTGAATTCAAAAATTATATGACCGCGTTTCTCGTGGTTATAAACAATGTGTATATTTTCATTATTCCCGCTGCAATATTTTTAGCGGGCGGCGCGGACGATTACGTTAAGTTTGTTCTCGGCGCGGTATTTTATTTGTTTTTTTCGGTTATGCTTCCGGCTTCTTTCGTGAAAATAATGTACGTATCAAATAAAGGGCTTCAAATTGCCGACGGCATAGAGCGTATGGATAAAATATTTGCCGTTAAACCCCTTGCCGAAACTTCAAACCCGCTGACGTCCGAAAAAAATGACGTATCTTTTGAAAACGTAACTTTTTCTTATGACGCCGAAAGCGGCGTTACGGCATTGTCAAACGTGAGTTTTACCGCCGAGCAAGGAAAAATTACCGCTCTTGTAGGGCCTTCCGGAAGCGGAAAAAGTACCGTCGCCCATTTGATACCACGTTTTTTTGACATTTGTCAGGGAGAAATAAAAATCGGCGGTATCAATGTAAAAAATATGAGTACTGACTATCTTATGAGCAAGATAAGTTTTGTTTTTCAGGACGTTTTCCTTTTCAAACAGAGCGTTCTTGACAATATTCTTGCCGGAAACAAAAACGCGCGAAGAGAAGACGTAATAAATGCGTCAAAAACTGCTCAATGCCATGATTTTATAGAAAAACTTCCAAACGGGTATGATACCGTCATCGGAGATAAAGGCATTCATCTTTCCGGCGGCGAAAGGCAGAGGATAGTCATTGCAAGAGCGGTTTTAAAAAATAGTCCCATAATTATACTTGACGAAGCAACCGCCTTTGCCGACCCTGATAATGAGCATAAAATACAGCTTGCTTTTGAAAAATTAATAAAAGATAAAACCATAATAATAATCGCCCACAGACTTTCAACGGTAAGACATGCCGATAAAATCGTTGTTTTGGACAAAGGAAAAATCGCCGGAGAAGGCATTCATGAATTTTTGCTTGAAAGCAATTCAAAGTACAAAACTATGTGGGATATACATACAAACGCTATGGGCTGGAGGCTGTAATGGTCAAGAAACTTTTTCATCTTTCCGATAAAGGAAGTTCGGACTTAAAGAAATCAGTTCTTTCGTGCGTGATCACGGATTTTGCGTTGATATTTCCGGTTATGATAATAATACGGATCATATCCGAACTTTTAAAGCCTTTTACCGCAGGCGTTAGCGCGGATATGTCAAATTTATGGCTGCTTGTTTTGGCTGCGGCAGCCGCGGCAGCGGTTTATTGGTTTGCCTGCTCTTACGAATATGAAATAACTTACGGAACGGCTTACAGAGAATCGGAAAAAACAAGAATTGAAGTGGCGGAACATATGAGAAAACTTCCGCTAAGTTTTTTTAACCGTAAAGATTTATCCGAGCTTACGACAAATATTATGGCGGATTGTACAAGCATAGAACATGCAATGAGCCACGTAGTTCCTTTTCTCATAGGACATTGCATTTCTATAACGCTTGTATGTTTAATGATTGCTTTTTATGACTGGCGCATGGCTTTGGCGGTTTATTGCGCTTTGCCGTTGTCCGCTATTATTATTTGCGCCGCTTCTGCTATACAAACAAAATACGGCGGGAGCCTTGTGCAAGCCAAACTGGACGTTTCCGATAAAATGCAGGAGTACCTTGAAGGCATAAAAGTTATTAAAGCTTTCCGTCTTGAAGGAGAAAATTTTGAATCTTTAAATAAAGCCTTAAAAAAGCTTATGCGCACTTCAATGTTTTTTGAAGCTTTGGTCGGTTCGTTTATCGCCGCTGCCGTTATCGTTATGCAGACGGGAATAGGCATTGTCGTTTTTGCCGGAGTTCATTTTATTACGGGCGCGACATTAGGGATTATTCCGTTTTTAATTTTTTTGCTCATAACGCTGAGAATTTATTCCCCTTTAATTGTCGTAATGGAACTTTTTGCAGAGTTCAGATATATAAATATAGCGACTAAACGCATGCAGTCGCTGCGGGAAGAACCGCTTATGGACGGCGACGGCGAAACCGTTTTAAAAGACGGAAATATAGAATTTAGTAATGTTACTTTTAAATATAATGAAGAAAACGTTCTCAAAAATGTAAGTTTTTCCGTTAAACAGGGACAAATTACGGCTTTTGCAGGGCCTTCCGGAAGCGGAAAAAGCACTATTTTCAGGCTGCTTCCAAGATTTTGGGACATTGACTCCGGCAAAATAACCGTAAGCGGCAAGAATATAAAAGAGATTGAACCCGAAAGGCTTATGTCTTATATGTCTTTTGTTTTTCAGGACGTGGTTCTTTTCAACGATACGGTTTACAATAACATAAAAATTGGAAAAATGAACGCTTCCAAAGAAGAAATCATAAACGCGGCAAAAATGGCCGGCTGCGACGATTTCATAAAAGATATGCCTGACGGTTACGAGACAATGCTCGGAGAAAACGGCTGCACTGTTTCCGGCGGCGAAAGACAGAGAATTTCCATAGCCCGAGCCATTTTAAAAAATGCGCCTATAGTACTGCTTGACGAAGCGACCGCTTCTTTAGATTCCGAAAATGAACTAAAAATCCAGCAAGCCATATCCGCTCTTGTAAAAGGCCGCACAGTTTTAGTAATCGCGCACAGGCTTAAAACCATAGCCGGCGCCGATAAAATTATAGTTTTAAATAACGGCGAAATTGTCGAAGAAGGCACAAGCGAAGAGTTGATTTCAAAAAAAGGTTTGTATGCGCATCTTTACAATATACAGCAGCTAAGCCTCGGCTGGAGCGTTAAGAAATAACAATAATCCGCTATCTCTAAAAACCCTAAAAAAGTTAAAATTAAAATGTTCGTCATCAACCCGCTGAGTTTTCTGGCATCCATGCCGTCATTGCGAACTTATAAAATTCTGTAATCCTCTGCTGCCTGCCCCGTGAGGTCGTAACACGGGGGAATCTGCTGTTGCAGTTGTCGTTATATTATGCCGCCTGCAAAGGCCAGACCCTGAAACGAGTTCAGGGTGACAGACAAATGCGTCGTCATCCCCGAATGTTTTAATCGGGGATCCATTTTGCCTTTTCGCTGTTTGTCGTCATCAACCTACTTGAATTTTTACATATTTAACGTGGATTCCCTGTAACAGATTCAGGGAATGACAAACTACAAAACTACAGACCCTGAAACGAGTTCAGGGTGACAGACAGTGGCATCGTCGTCATCAACCCACTGAATTTATTTCAGTATCTGCCGTTGCAGTTTTAGTTTGCCGTGCGCAAGCACCTCTTGAAGTCTGCTTTTTTTATTTATAATTTGAAACTGTTTTATATATTAAATATAATATGTGAATTAAAAATGGGAAGTATGAGAGGCAATGATGAGTATCAGATTTGTTACGGCAGGCGAATCGCACGGGAAAGGCGTTTTGGTTATTTTGGAAGGCATTCCCGCGGGATTGAATATTAATTCCGAAGATATAGACGTGGATCTCGCAAGAAGGCAGAAAGGGTATGGGCGCGGACAGAGAATGAAAATAGAAACGGATACGGTTGAAATTATTTCCGGTTTGAGACATGCAAGATCGCTTGGCTCGCCGATTGCTTTGTATGTTGAAAATAAAGATTGGGAAAACTGGAAGGGGGTTATGTCTCCGGTTTCGGTTGATTTAGACGGAAAAATACTTTTAAAACCGCGTCCCGGTCATGCGGATCTTGCGGGGCTTATGAAATACGGAGTCGGCGATTTCCGCGACATTTTAGAAAGAGCTTCAGCAAGAGAAACCGCCGCAAGAGTTGCGGCAGGAGCCGTGTGTAAAGAACTTTTGAAAGTTTTTGACATAAATATTTCATCTTACACTTTGCAAATCGGAAAAGTTAAGGCAAATATGAGCGCCATCCCGAAAGAACAGATTTGGCATAATACGGAAATGTCTTATGTAAGATGTCCGGACGCCGAGGCAAGCAAAAAAATAATAAAGCTTATCAAAAGC
>JAISDI010000192.1 GCA_031264895.1 Endomicrobium sp.
ATCGCGGCTTTCAGGGCTACTATGGAAGAGATACTGAGAGCAAAGTGCATACTTCATGTTATTGACGCTTCAAATCCCGACAGAAATAACCATATAAAAACCGTTCTGGGAGTTTTAAAGGAAATAGGCGCAGACGATATTCCCGTGATGACTGTTTATAATAAAAGCGATAAGCTTGACTCTTTTGAAGCTTCGGCTTTAAATAATGAAGACGCTTTTATCATATCAGCCAAGAATTCAGAAGGTATAGAAAAACTTTTGGAAGCGCTGGAAAAGAGGGTTGCCCCTAAACATTCGACGCATAAAATAAATCTCGGGTTTGACGAACAGAAATTGATTTCGCAGCTGTACAAATATTCAAATGTCAAAAGCATAAAATATAAGAGCGGCAGTATCGCGCTTACTATAGAATGTTCGGACAAAAGCCTGAAAAAAATAAAAGATATAATCGCAAAACAGCAAAGATAAAAGGAAAAAAAATGCTTAGGAAAGTTGCCGTTGTAGGCAGACCAAACGTTGGAAAATCCACTCTGTTTAACAGATTTATAGGTCGTAAAAAAGCGATTATCCATAAAACGCCCGGCACCACGCGCGACAGAAACGATTATGAAGTTAGCTGGAAAGATAAAAAATTCATAATCACCGATACTGCGGGCTGGTCGGGCGACGAATCGGTTTTTTCAAAAGATATGGCAAGACAGCTTGACGCAGCCGTTGAGCAGGCTGATATGGTTTTGTTTGTCGTAGACGCTAAGACAGGAATTCATCCGACGGATAAAGAGATTGCAAACCAGATACGTTCAGGCAGAAAAAAAACGATACTTGTGGTAAACAAAATAGATACTCAGGCGGAAGAAGCGAAAGCGTATGAATTTTATGAACTCGGGTTTGACGATTTGGTTATTATCTCCGCAAATCACGGAAGAAACATAAACGAACTTCTTGATATTGTATGGGATAATATAAAATATGACAGAAGAACGAAAAAGAACGAAGAAATTTTAAAAATTATTCTTGTGGGAAAACCGAATGTGGGCAAATCTTCTTTCGTGAATGCCGCGGCAAAAGAAGAAAGGAGCATAGTTCACAATGTACCCGGCACCACGAGGGATTCTTTAAACGCGCGCGTAACTGTTAACGATAAAGAGTATATCCTTACAGACACTGCAGGTCTGCACAGAGGCAGTAAAATGAAAGACGATATGGAATACCTGTCCACTTTAAGCACGGATTATGCTATAGAAGATTCCGACGTGGCAGTTCTTATAGCCGACGCTTCGCAGGGCATAGGCGAAACCGAAGTAAAAATAGCGCGTTTGTTGATAGAGAAAAGAAAGCCGGTGATTGTTGCGGTAAACAAATGGGATTTGATCGAAGATAAAGAGGAATCGGCAAAATTTTTTGTCGAAGAGTTAAAACAGCGCATGAAATTTATGGACTGGGCTGACATTATTTTTATTTCCGCAAAAACAGGACAGCGTCTTGAAAAAATATTTAGCGAAGCCGAACTTGTTTTTAAACAGCATTCCAAACAGGTGTCGCAGGAAGAACTTAATGAAGTCATAAGAGAAGCCATTGCAAGAAAACCTTATACAAGCAAAGGTCAAACTTTAAAGCTTAAAGAGTTTGCTCAGGTTGCTTCAAGGCCGCCGGTATTTATTTTTTCTGTCAACGATATGGATTTGGTGCATTTTTCTTATGAAAGGTTTTTAGAAAATTCACTAAGACGGAGATTCGGTTTTTACGGAACTCCTATTGTGCTTAAATTCAGGCCTTATTATACGAAAAGGAGGAAAAAAGATTAAAAATGGTTTTAAAAATAGGATATATAATTTTGGCATATTTATGCGGAGCAATTCCTTTTGCGTACATAATCGCTAAAATTGCCGGAAAAGTTGACATCAGAACCGTAGGTTCCGGAAACCCCGGAGCTACAAACGTTTTCAGAAGCGTCGGCGCGGGCGCGGGTTCGGTCACTTTTATTTTAGACGCTTTAAAAGGTTTTTTTCCCGTATGGTTTGCCATTTTGATTGACTCTTCTTTTTCATATTCCGTTGCCGTCGCAACTGCGGCTATGGTCGGGCATATTTATACGGTATTTTTAAAATTTAAAGGCGGGAAAGGCGTGGCGACAGGCTGCGGCGTATTTTTGGCTTTAATGCCTATTCCGACGCTGTGCGCGCTGTTTGTTTTTGCCGCGGTTTTTCTTATTTCGGGGTATGTCGCTTTAGGTTCCGTATGCGCGGCAATTGTTATGCCTTTAGCCTCTTATTTTTCCGGATACCATATTGAAGCGGTAATTTTTGCTTTTGCCGTAGCGCTTTTGATTATATATAAACATAGAACAAATATTAAAAGACTCAGGGAAGGGACGGAAAACAGGTTTAAAATTTTTAAGAAAAAAGGTAATTAACATGAAGATAACTGTTTTGGGCGCGGGTTCGTGGGGGGCAACGCTTGCGGCGCTTCTTCTGGAAAACGGGAACGATGTAACGCTTTGGGAATTTGACAAAAAAAGAGCCGGAGATTTGCAGTCGAGAAAAATAAAACCTTTTTCCACAGGGGTAGATTTGCCGAAAGATTTATTCGTCACAAACGGCTTGGACTGCGTTAAAAACAGCGAAGGAGTACTGTTTGCCGTGCCTTCGCAGTTTATGCGTTCAACGTGTACGCTGCTCAAAGATAACGGAATTTCATTAGACGGCAAACTTATAATGAGTGCGACAAAAGGAATAGAAAATAAGACGCTTTTAAGAATGTCAGAAGTCATAGAAAAAATTTTTCCGGGAAATTACGGAAATACTGCGGTTTTATCGGGACCGAGCCACGCGGAAGAAGTTTGCAGAAAAATTCCTACCGCCGTTACTTCAGCGTCCCAAAATGTCGAAACGGCTGAAAAATGCAGGTCGCTTTTCATGAACGAATATTTCAGGGTATACAATCAAAACGACATTATCGGCGTCGAAACCGGCGCGGCTCTTAAAAACGTTTTTGCCATCGCTTCGGGAATTGTCGACGGCTTAAAATACGGAGACAATACGAAAGCCGCCATAGTTTCGAGAGGGTTAAAAGAATTAGGAAGAATAGGCGTGGCTTTGGGGGGAAAGGAAC
>JAISDI010000229.1 GCA_031264895.1 Endomicrobium sp.
ACTTGAAACACACGCAAAAACATTTGTTCAAAAAATAGGCAAATGGGTGAAAAAAAATTGGAAGATAGTAGTGGCTGTTGTGGTGGCGATAGTTGCGGTTGTAGCAAATGTTGTTCCCGGAATTGGAAATGCTTTGAGCTTTGCATTAGGTAAAGTAGCAGGATTTCTTTTTTCTGCTGCATTAGTTACAACTGTAACTACTGCAGCCGCAGTAATAGGAATGTCGGCCGCAGTAGCGGCAAGTTTAATGATAGGAGTAGCCGTAATAGCCGTAGGCGCGATAATGTATGGAGCAGGTCGCGCTTTCAATGTAAAATGGCTGATTGAGGCCGGAGTTATTGTAATGGCTGCGGGAGCAATCATTACAATTGCAAGTCTTTCATCGTGGGCAAGCTCAGCCATAGGAGGAGGCGGCGGCGCTACGGCAGCAGGGAAAGAAGTAATGGGAACAGTGATAAAAGAAGCTGCGAAAAAAACCTTAAAAGAGATAGCAAAAAACATTGTAAAAGAAGCCTTAAAAGTTGTTATTAAGATTGCTAAGGCTGTCGCAGCGGAAGCCATAGTCAGTACGGGAGTATTTTTTACAGGCAGAATCGTTCATCGTATAGGAGTGCGTAATGACAGCGATTTTCTAAAAGATTTTGGGAATAATATCGGAGGAAACAGCTGGAAAATCGGGTTTATATGGGGCGCAGTAGGCTGGGAAGACGGGCATTTTGGTTTTAGCAAAGGCTGGGGTATTAACTTAGGAACTTTCTTTATAGGCAACCAAACGTTTAGAAGCTTTGAGCCTATAAAACTTCCGGACGGAAGTGAAGGAATTTATGAAAAGACGATAAAAGGATTTAATATATCTATTCCTATAGGAAATATAAATTTGGGATTTTCTTGTATTTATTCTTATGACAACATATACGGCGAACGCTGGAATATTGGCGTTAATATAGGTTTTGGCGGCAATAGCAAGCTCAATGGTTTTAATTTTGGTTTCAATATGAGTTATCAGGAAAAAGATCCGTATTTTACCGGACAACAAGGCTGGACTTTTGGTTCAAACGTAGGCTGGAAAAATATGCAGATAGGCGCTTCTTATAACTTTACGTCGCAAACGGTAGGAGTTAACTTAACATACAATTTTGGCAAAATAACAAATAAGTTTTTGCAAGGATTTGCAGGAGTATCGATAGGCGGCTCATACAGTTTTAAATACGGAGACGTGTCTTTCAATGCAGGAGTAAGATTTACAAACGGATCGAGTGTAGGATACAGCTATTCTGAAGTTACAGACGCAGAAACAGGAATGCGCTATGTGAGAAAAGGAGTTTCCATATCATTTGACCTTAGAAAATACTACGGATATCAAAAAAATGGTAAGGGTATAGACGATTATGCCGAAGATGAGAATAAACAAAAAATACCCGTATCTATGGAAGATGGCAGCGAATATATTAATTACGGCAGTCTATCATTTAGCGTTACTGAAACAAAGACTTATGATAAATACGGAAATCTATTAGACACATCAGTTACCCCATCGGCAAATATGTATATAAATATAGAACAACTCACTTCTTATATAAGTGCCAAGAGAGATCAATTTGAAAATCTAATTGCGCTTGCTCCTACATTGTCTTCTATAATTTCTTCTCTCATTATGGGTTTTACGGATCGTATTTTCGGGATAACAAGGAATCAGAATGGGAAAGAAAATGCGGGAAGCGGAGTGGGAAAGAAAAAAACAAGTAAAAAAGAACTGGAGGAAGCAGGAGGAGTTGTCGAAGAAAAAGACGGCTTCATTGTACATACCACTGATAAAGATAAAGAAGACATTACGGAAGGACAAATAAATTATCATGACATCCTCAACTCATATCTTCCTCCCGAAATGCGAACCAGCGAGGAACAAAGCAGGGATTATTACAAAGTAGACTCTGATGGCAATTTAGAGTTTATAGGAAACGAAGTTATTCACCAAGACAACACAAGTGAAATTACGCAAGCAGGCAGTATGGACAGCGCAATAGTGGTGTTTAACAGTTATGACAGCCTTAAATCAACAGATAAATTTGAAATAGCCCGTTTATTGTCGAGAGCTGGCGGAATTGCAAGCGTGATAAATTATTACACGGCAATTGGAGTAATATCCGCTTCATCTATGAATATATATTGCGGCTCGGTAAACGGTTTGCCGCAGTATATGACAATAACCAATTCGAATATACAATACTATGCCGACGGTACGTCAAGCACGGAAAGGAGCGTAAACGGCAAAAAAGGCATGATAGACCCTGTAAGTAATATTCAAAGCGGAGAAACAAAGATCGTTCACCAGCGTAATGGCGGAGCAGAAGATGATTACCGTGTTATTTCGGGAGTGGTATATGAGATAGACGGTTTTAACAAAGACGAAATATATAGTTATATAAAACAGACTTCGTCCGGAAAAAGCTCAGGTAAAAATAGTTATGTTCCTGTTCCGAGCAGTTTTATCACAAGCACATATGATGCAAAAACAGGAGAGATAACATATATCAATATAAGCGACTCCGGCAAGGACGGCAAAGTTCGTGTTATTAAAAGCAGTTCATCCAATCCTGCACACTATACCATTAACTATTTTACAAATGAAGGCAGTAAAAAATCATTATTCAGCGGAAACCCGGTGGATTTATTGTCAGTCGGAGAAAAATTATCGAAAGCAAACGCTTCCGATATAGGAAATATTATGGAGATACTTTCCGGCGCGGGAATTATTCTGCCAAATATCACAAAACAAACATTTGATTCTAATTATAAAAATAAAGAATTCATAGACGTAAAATATGAAAAAGGAAGAGTTCATGTCGAGCGTTCTGTAGAAGGCAAGGAAACAAATACAAGAGTGGTTCAGAAAGGAATATTAAGAGAGGGCAGCGGGCTGCATGAAACTTTAGATAAAACGGATGAACTGAATCTTCTTAGAGCTGACGATATATTCGAGTTAGCCGGCGCAGAAACCAGAATAGAATATCTGGATAATAAAGGCAAAGTGAAAAAGACTATTACTCATAATAATGTTTCCGGAGGGAAACTTATATATGAGGGGGGAACATATCACTATGCTTCTGGAGGGATTGCACTTAGAGGAATAGAGTCGGTATCGGTAAATATAAATGGCATAGAGGGAGCAATTTTAGGAAAGGCTGTTATATATAATGCGGCGACCGGTAAATATGAAGATGTGGAGACGATCAACGATAAATCAAAAACTAAAGACGCCATTGACAGTACATTGAGTTACTCATATCGTGACGAAGACGGAAATATCCATACTCTTTTATATACAAATATGGATATAGGAAGAGATAAAAACGGGGATCTTACTTATGATAAAAAGAAACTTGGCGAGGCAAACAAATTTGAAAATGTATACGATTCCAACAATACTCTTATAAGAGGAGAGGTGGATATAAAGGAAGGGAATTGGATAGGAGTAAATGGCAGGAGCGTGCAAGCTACAGGAAATAAAGGATATAAGTATCAACTTACCGGTGATAACAAAGGGAACAACTATTATAAATATTACGATTTTAAGGGCGAAATAAGCGAAAGTGAAAAGGTTACAAACCCTAATGGAAACGGAGAAATAATCGGATTAAAGCTTGATTTCAACGGAGCGAACGTTTCGATGGGAGACCAATTCAATAATAAAGATGCAATATTTTACGGTTATATTGAAATAAACCCAGCCATAAACCAATACGGACAGATAGTGATGGGAATGTCATTTGGGCAGGGATCATTTATCTCGGATGTAATAATTTTAGACGAAACGCGTGTTAACGAGTTATTAATAAAAGGTTCCGCAAATAACAAGAACAAGGATGATCTGAAGAACGGTTCAAAAGATCAAAATTATCATTCATTAACCGACTGTACATTAGTCGATGCCGATAGAGACGGAGTTTTTGAAAATTTTTCGGGAATAATAGGGATAGATTTTTCCGGAGAGCTTGATTTTACCGGAAACGAAGCGAAATACCGCGTAGGATCCGATAATACGATTACGGGAGGAGAAGTTAAAGGCGAGACGGTAGAAATCAAGTATAACGCCTTCGGAAAATGGGACTTTTATTCCATAAGCGACAAAGATGCGCAAATCATAAACAGAAACGGAGACGTGAGTATAGAAAGACATATCAATAAAACGAATGGTTCGTTTGCCGTCACAATTACCAGCGACGGAGAAACCGGAACGATCAGCAGCAATGATTCACGAAACAGCATCGATTTTGATGAAAAAATAAATATTAAATATGTGAAAGATAAAGAAGGCAAATGGGTTTTATCTGAAGGTTCAAATGCGGAGATATCGGCTAAAACGTTTAAATACCGTACGATAGACGCAGGCGGAAAAGAGTCTGTGCGGGAACTGGATATCAATCGTCTGGAATACAAAATAACCGGTGAAGACGGGCAGTCTCCTTCGGCTGAGTTGTGGGGACAGATAAGTACGGGTGAGGAAAAATTGCATTTTGGAGCACCCGGCGGAGGAGACAAGGATGGTGTAGCGGGCAAACAGCCTGATGCAAGCGATACTAAAGCGAATATAAAGATGGATCTAAGCGGAGCGATGGACGTAATAGGAGATATATCTTTAAGAGGTCTTTCGCTTGTAGTTTTGGGAGAAGGCGCGACGGCGACTGCCGGTTCGATATTATTGTCAAACGGCAATCTTATTACGACAGCCGACGGAAATTATACGATGGTAAACAATCGATGGATGGCCGGTGAGTATCAGAGAGACGCACAGGGAAATTTCGTATTAAATAATGGGAATAAGAATTTTATAACAAATAGGAATTCTTCTTATACGTATAATGAACCTTTAAAAGCCGCCGAAGACATTAAGAGTTATTTTAAATCGGCAGGATATGATATAGAAACTGCATTAAATATGGAAGGTAAATTTACGGGTAATATACCTGTAACTTGTGATCAGGCTTTAGTCGCATTGGTTGCAAGAGACGGAACTACTATCAATGCTACGGTCAATGAAAACGGAGCAAAAGTCGGTATGCAGGGAACGCACATAGCTCTTGAAGCCGGAACACAAGTGATTTTGGGTTTAAGTAAAGTACATCCCGGAGAGCTCGGTATTTTCAATAATATGAATAGTCCTTTGCAGTTCACTTCAAAATTATTTACGGGTATAGAAGCAGTCATCAACGGGAAGAATCTCAGCGTCGTTAATTTAGAATTCAATCATGGAGACGAATTTACGTTAGGAGTCGGGTTAACGAATGCTTATGATTTGGAAAACACGAAAAACATTCTCACGAACAGTGGGACAATGAATAAGACAATAGCCGGTATAGAATATAGTTTTGATGCCGGAGAAATAAAAATATCCATTGAAAACGACGGAAGCTTATCTGCTGATTTTTATCAAAATGGCGAAAACATTACATGCACATATAGAAACCCTTCGGGAGGAGAATCGACATTTGTTATTAGAGGAACGGGAATAATTATAACGGAAAATAAAGACCCTGACCTTGCCGCAAATATAACGGTTGCAAAATACGGAATGTCACTTAAAGAAGCAGATGTTAAATTAGGCGCTGACCTCTCAAAGAAAGATGAAGCGGCGGATATTAAAACGAATAAGCCTGGTAATAATGGCAGTAAAGATGCAGGTACTTTGCCAGTACAGCAACAAGCAGTGCAGGTATGGGACGGCAAGAGCGGCAATTTTATTGGTGAAACCATTCTGGGAGATGACGGAGGATATTCTATAACCGAAGGCTCAACTATATTTATTCCTGCAGAGATCATAGAAGGCGCGGGATTAGATTTGCAGTCTTATTTGGAGTCTTTCTTAACTGAATCAAATATATTCAAAACCGTAGGAAATGTTTTTTTTACAGGCAGTGACGTTTATGGGGAAGGAAAGATAGTAGAAGGGAATTTAGTGTTAAAGGCCATAAATTCAAAAGGAGAATCGCAGTGGGCTGCATATGGCATTGAACCCGGCGCACAAGCTTCAGCCAAGACAGTTTTGACTTCCGGAAGAAAAACATTTGAAACGACATATAATGAAGGCGGCTTCGTAGGACAAAAGGAGACCACAGATATCGTCGGAACGAAATCAGAAACAAAAGAAGGTGTGGGTACATACGTAACGGGCACTACAACGGAAGAGTACACATCAAAGCTGGATGAAGAAACCGGAGTTAATGTAAAAGGGGCTAAGGTCGGAAACATCGTATATAATAATGCTTCCGTAGTAATAACTTTTCCGAAAAATGGAAACGGATATACGGGAGAGGTGACATACAGAGTCAGTAAAGACGGAAAAATCTTATACGGAGCCGACTTCACAAAAGCCTCATATCAATATAACGGAGAGACTTTTGAAGTCAGCAAACAAGGCATTGTAAAAGTGCCGGTCAAAGAGCAAACGATTCCCGGTTTTGGCAATACAACTACAGGGTATCAGTATTATCTTCCATATAAAGAAAAAATGCTCGAAGTTGTTGACATATTGCCCGATGGTTCTGCAGCGAGTATTAGAGTATTTGATAAAACGCATGGAATATATCAAATATTTACAGTTAAAAACGGCGTAATAGAAAATGAAAAATCGCTTAATAAACTTATAGAAGAGAATAATAATATAGACAAAAATAAGCTGGCCACAAGCGATCTGCTCGGTTACGCGGTATCGAACATAGTCGGTTTCGTGAAAGACGAAAGAGAGGATGGTTCCTTTGACAAGCTTTTAGAAAATAACCACAAAGTAATGCTTGCAACGGATAGGTCGTATGCAGAAAAGATTACGGCAGAATACGGAAAGAATTTTACCGAGGGATTTGATATTGTCAACAGTTACAATGCTTGGGACATCACCAGAAGCGGAAAGTTGATCGCAGTAGCTACCATAGATGGTCAAAAATTCAGCTATGAATTGGATTCCTACGCGCTTAAAGCGCAGTCATCAAAGATGAAATGGCGCAATGTACTGGAGACTCAAGAACTTACTTCGATGATAGTAGGACAAGGCAACAATATTGTTCATTTGCATAATAAGAATGGCTATGACAGCAGCATAGTCATAAGAGACAATACTAATATAAGTGACGTTTCCACAAAAGATAAAAACATACTCGTATATTATAACGGTAAAAAAGGATATATAAGCGAAGGCGATATTGTCAAAGAAGTGAGAGTGGATAACGGCAAATATACTTCGGTTGAAAAAAATGGCGTCTATGATCCGGATATAAATGTAAAAGAGTACTATATAAACGGAGATATTTCGGCGTCAAGATACAATGGGGATTTTGTTCTAAGCGGAGATGCGTCAGTAACAGTCGTAGAGATAGATTTAGAAATGTATAAGAGAGGGTGGTTAAAAAAAGGAACAGCGGTTACTTTTACGGAAACGCATTATGATTCAATCAGAGAAAACGCCGGTATTGTTGTTCATACAAATACTGTAAATATATTATCTACAGCATCTGAGGCGAGAAAGGATCTATATGCCTATGGAAAGGGAACTTTTACAGGAACATTGACTTTAACTGACGGCAATAAGTCAATCGTGATAAATGTGCATAATGAAGGAACAAATCAATATTCTACCATTACTTCAGTGGGAAATTCCGGAGACAACTATAGCAGCATAGTCCAATGTCAAACCGTTACAGACAGAAATACCGGTATGGCGATTTCTAATGGGGTATATGAATATCAAGTTGAAACAAGACCAAAAACGCTTGATCTTTCTATAGCCAGACTAGCCAACGGGGATATTATAGGGCAATCGAAAACGGATTTTGATGAGATCGTAAAATATTATCAAAAAGCGTTGGAAAACGGCAATGCGAATGTCTTGAGGGCGTCGGTACAGCAGTATAATGACAACGGATCGGTAAAAAGTTCTTTTGAAGGCAAAGGAAGAGCGTATGTAGACGGCAACGGAACGGTGCAAGCTTTGTTTGTAAAAGATCCCAGCGGGCAAAGTATGCAGATCATAAATCCGTCTTTTCATCAGTCAGTAAATCGAGATATGGCGGCAAATTTTAACGCCAAGAATTCGCAGAGGCTGTCAATTGCAAATTCGCTTGACGGTAATTTCGGAGATATTGCGCTAAGTAATCTTCTAATTTTGCAGTATGAAAATTCTATGATTTTTGCGGTCGATGTACAAAGCGGCAGATATTTTTCCGCGAAGCCTCCTGAAGTGCAGGGAGCAGCCGCCTATATGTATGCCGATAATGTAGATAATCTCAAAAAGGGAGAATCTACAAACAGGCTTGGAATAATAATGACAGACGGCGGAGATTTAAAGATATCATTGGCAACGGCAACAAAGACCAGAGAAGGAAGAGTATATAGCCATGGAGAGTCTTTTGAATATAGTGCGGTACAGCAAACGTCGATATCGCATTCTTCAAACGGTTCAGTTAATATAGACACGTTTAAATTTTTAGGCAATGGTAAAATTCAGAGAAATACGGAAGAGATATCATTGATGGGAGAGCGGACAGAAAACCAAATTTTTGCGACAGCTTATACAGACGGCGTCTATATGAAAGTAAATGATGACGGAACGTTTACGCTGCCTTCAAAAATGGTAATTAGTAATGAGGAAGGAGAAAGAAGTTTCTCGAGAGTAACCGACAGAAACGGCAAGGATGTATCGTATACGGCAATTTCGGGAACGATGGACAATATAGTTTGGAATGACGACAATCAAATGATCAGATATAGTCCGGTCGATTACAAACAAACGGTCTATACGCCTTCAAAGACATCGGATTCTGCAGGAGATCCGTATTCAGATCCGTCGGGCTGGGTAAAAGGGAACACTACGGAGCTGAGCGGCGGAACGGTGCACAATATATATTCGAAAGATGACATAGAAAAATCCGGAGTATCTGCAAATTTGAGAGGGTATGTTACGTTCCCCGACGAATCTAAAAATAACGGAGAAAAGGTATCCAGCTATTTTATATTGGACGGAGTAACCGAAAAAACATTCAACCCGAAAGACGTCCTTATTTCGCAGGATAAGAAAACAACGGTCGAACAGATAAATGAGGCGCGTTATTCTACGGACGGAATAAATTACAAGCCATTGGGTTTATTGGATTCGTCAGACATATATTCTTCAAGAACGACGACAGAAGTATTGTACAGCAATGTGATAAATTCTGAAGTTAAAGAAGGGAAGCTGACGGGAGTGGAGACAGAGATAAATACGACGGCGCACACAAGAATAACGACTAATTATTATGAAATATCGAACAGTATGCTCGATATTAACGGAACCCGTGTAAGCAAGCCGTCGGTAGTATCGGAAACAGTAACAAGCGCATTTGTGCAAAATTCGACAAGATACCCTGCAGGAAAGGAAAATGCGAACATTACGACGAACATACAAACGATGACGAGCGTTACCGGTACGGTAAAAGTAGATTATGCGGACGGTTCGTCAAGGACGGACAGGCAAATAGCGGTAGAGTCGAGATATAGCGAAGCAGCGGAGACAAAACAAAGAAATGCGCTTACGGTAAACGGAGGAAGAGGAACAATTACGACCGAATACGGAGTGAATGAAACTATAATAACGGATAAAAACGGAAAAGTGACGACGGACAGAACGGCGGAAAGAGCGACGGTAGCAGACGCGGAAAATGGCAGGCTGTTGCAGGAATCTACGAATACATGGTCATATAGCACTTCTGACGGTAAGATAAAAGAAGTGTTCAGAGAAAACGGAAGAACGGTAAATTATGAATACAATAAAGACGGAGAACATAAACTTACCACAGTAATGCAAAATTCGTCCTCGCATGAAGTATACAATGACGAAAGGCTGGTGTACTCTTATGCGGATACGGGCGATTATGCAGTGATAGGGCATAACATAGAAATAACAAGAGCGGACGGCACGAAATATACTGCCGACGGAATAATAAAATACGGAAGAGATATAACCGAAGAAAACTATAATTACAAAAAACCGGACGGAACATTAAGCAGCCTTGTGCAATCGTCGGATTATACAAAAATTTCTTATGATTACATAGGAGGGACAGTATCCGATACAAAAGGACACAGGACTAATACGTACCGTGAGTACGATGACGGAACATACGATCAGCTAAGAACGACGGACAGCTATGAAATGAGCACGTATATTCTCGATAAAGATTTGAATTACGGAAAGCTTGCGAGAACGGAAAAAGGTTACACTACGGAATACAATATAAAAGTGGTTACAAATAATGACGGAACACAGACAAGAACAAGCAATTCGCAGCAATATTCGCAGGTGTCGGATTATGAAAATGATCAGTTTTATATTAACGCAAACACAGACATACTGACAAGCACGACAATAGACTTTAACGGAGACATAGTAGATAAAAAAGTAAGCGGAGTAACAAAGAGATGGGATTTTGAAAGTGCAGAAAAATTAGAGAGAGTAAATTTTAACAATGTTGTGGAAACCGGAGGATACGGAGGAACAGAAGGAAAACTCAACGCGAATGCAAGTTATGCGTATACAAACACGGGTTATAGCTACGATAATCTGGGAAGAGAAACGGGATATGATTTTGAGAGGACATATTTTGAAGGGGATAACAAAGGGAAAAACATAAGCGGAAGAAATACGACGGAATATGTTCAAATGGAAAACGGAAGTACGGCAAATTTCGGAGGAGGAGCGGCAGGAGTAAGAACGTCGTATGAGTCGCAATCGGTAGCGTCGGACGGAAAAGTACTGGACGCCAACAAAGGATATTACGCCAACAACGGATTAGGAAATACGTCGTCGTATAAGAGCATGGAATCTTCGAATATAGTAAATACGTCGATAAACAATATAGCGGCAAATGTAATGAGCGACGCAGGACTGATAAAAGATTATGCGCAAATATCGATAGCGCAGCAAAGAGACATTGATACATATGGTACGAAAGTTCTTATAGGTGCTCTTGCGGCGGTAGCCACAGTTGCAATTACGGTAGTATCATTTGGCTCATTGACGGCGCTTGTTGGGGTTGCTTGGGCAGTGGTAGGTTCTGTACTTGGAGGATTAGTAAGCGTTGTTACTGCGGTACAATCGTCGATTGCGGCGTATGAATGTGCGAGAAACGGTGACTGGGGCGGTTTTACTGTAAATGTTATTTTAGCGGCGCTCTCAATTGTTGGCGCGAAAGGGCTGAATTCGGTTATAGGTAAATTTGGATCCGGACTGCACGCGCAAATTGCCATAGGAGCCGCAAAACGAGCGGGAAAGAAACTGACTGAAGAGGCGTTTAAGAAAACGTTTGGAGAAGCAGGGAAAAAAGCGCTTGAACAGGCGGCAAAAGAAGGAGCAAAAGCGGGTTTAAAAGAAGGAGTAAAAAAAGCGTTTAACATAGCTGCGAAAGCACAAGCGGCGCACATGAGTACGACGATATATGTTATAAGCAGCGCTTGGGGAATAAGAGCTGGGATAGCCGTTTTATCTACGGCGCAGGATTTGATATTTGCAGGCAGTCAAAACTGGTATCTGGATTTAGCCAGAGTATTTTCGGTTGCGCAGTTGTTTGGTATGGGAGGTAAAATTTCTGAAAATAGCTGGGTAAAAACAGAAATATTCGGAATAAGATTAGATTCTATTATGTGGATTACGGGTTATGTAATAGCGCCGGGAATGATAAGTCAAGGAATTAGAGGAGCAATTCTCGGCAGCAAAATAAAAGAGTTAGAAAAAGCTTACAAAGCAAATCCGCGTGGTTTTAGTGAAACGGTCTATAATAAAAATTTGCAGAGTTTAAAAGCGGCAAGAGCAGAATATAGTTTTGGTTTTGGATTCAATGCCGGCAACCGTATGGGTGAAGCGGCAATGAAAGGACTTAAACAATCGGCTTCAAATATCGGGCAATTGATAGGAAGGGGAGTGACTGCGGCTGAATTTGCGGCGCAAGGTTCTTCAAGGCTTAATGTTATACTAAACGCTTGGGGAGGAGTGGCGGTAAATATGTATAGGATGGCGCTGTTGAATATAGGAATGAATATCACAGGGAAATTAATAAATCCTTTAGTGGAAAAAATGCCGGATTCAGCATTAAGCAGTTTATTAAATTTTGTTTTTCAAGATATGGGAAAGGCGGATAGTATTTTTGAGATAGATTTAGCGACAAGCGCCTTGTTCGGAGCCATTATGTATGTTGCGATGCCAATAGTGCAAGGACTTGCAAGAGGACTGAAAGGTAAAATTACAAGCGCGGATAAGATGGCAAGGAAAGCAGCCGGAGAAGCGGCAGAATCGGCAGCGGCCGGAAATATGTCTGCATTTAAAAATATGCTTAATGCGCCAAAAGCGCTTGCGGCAGGTATATGGGAAGAAGGGTTTAAAGAAAATATCGTGCAAGCTATAGTTACTCCGTTTGTCGGAGCAAATGTAGCGGAATATATTTCAGAGTTTGCGTTTCCGGGAGGAAGTGCAAATATACTGGATGCGTACATGGTAAGCGTACAGAATGTAAATCATAAAAGTAAAGCCGGAGCAACAAGGGCGGCAAATGGTATGCGAAACTTGTTCAATGCTTCCGGGTATTCCGGGATAAGCGCACAAGTGGTGCAAAATGCGAACGGAAGTTATGGAATTATCATATCCGGTTTGGCGGGAGCGGTCAATGCACGTTTATCAAACTTCAATGAATATCTTGCCAAGAATGGAGGAGGGAGAATAGTTGCAAGCCTGAATTCCGAAGGACAGCTTGAACTTGAAGCTCAAAATTTTAAGACTGAGGAAGCGGGAATGTCAGCTTTATTAGACGCGCAAACCAGTATTGGCAGAATGGGTATTGATGTAAGTAATTATGAAGTCGGCAAGCCTATGACTGTTTCAGCGCAAACGGCAAAGGCTTATGAAATATACTCTTCCGACACTTTTTACAATAACGGCTTTACCTCGAAACAAGATATGCAAAACTTTATGATTGGTGTGTACAATGCGGTAATGCAATTTACTCCGGATACTATTTCGTTTGAAGCCGACGGAAGTTTTGCAGCGGGAAAATCCGGAGATATTATAGAAGCTAATATTTCAAAAGCTGCTGCTATAAAAGCAAAAACTCCAAATATATTGCAGGCTTTCTGGAACGGCGACACAAGGACATCTTCGGATATACTTAGGTTAAGAATGAATGCCGCTAATATAATGCAAAAATACGGAATGGAAGTTGATAAAGTACACAAATTCGACATAAATAAATTTAGCGAGACAGTTGAAAATATAAAAACCCAAGAGGACTTAGAAATTGTTTTAAAAGATTTAACGGATGCAATAGCAGTAAGCGTAGCCGAAATAGGTTTGGAAAATTTCTTCACGGAAAATAATTTACAAACCGCAATAGAAAAAATTCTTTCGAACACGACGCTAACGAAGACACAGGCATATATGCAAATAGCACAGTTTGGAGCAATGCTGGCGCAAAACGGACTGGCAAACGCCGCAATGATGGAAACTGTCGCTCAATTCTTTAACGGAAGCAGTTTAGAATCACTAGGTATTACAACTATCGGGCAAGTATACGAGTTAGGTATATATCTTGAGATGATAAAAGAAGCGACAAAAGCAAATGCCAAAGTGCAAGCTTCAACATCGCTTGACGGCATAATCAGTGAAATTACAAATATACGAACTGAAATTTCGAAAATAAACGAAGAAATGAAAGGCAACGCTGAAGAACGGCTGCAAATAATTAAACGGCATATAGCGGCAAGACAAGCCGACACTGTTGAAAATAGAATAATGCTTGATTATTTGACTGCAAAACAGGATAGATTACAAAAAGAACAGCTGTTAATAGAATCAGTAGGCGATACGATATTATTGTCGAAAAAAGACGCAATATTAAAATTAGCTTCTTTAAGCGACGCGGCAATAAACAGTTTATATAGTAATTTTATTACAGACGGAGTTGTAAGTTCATCGATAAACTTAGGGCTTGTGGCAAGTTTAACCGGCAAGGATATTACAAAGTTGTTATCAAAGGCTGAAATAGCATATATTAAAACGCAATCGGCGCGAGCCGATAATGGCGATTTAACTGTAACGATTGCAGGAAAAGGAACTATAACAATCAGCTTAGTTGATCAATTTATTCTTGGAATTATAACGGCTGATAACATTGAAGTAGAAGAAAAAGCATTTGATAATTTAACGTCAAATCAAGCGGATTCTGCAAATGGCGCAATAGGTAATTCAGGAATTATTTATACGGCCAAAACAGAACAGGCTAATTCGTCTAAATATATTCTTACAGTTGACGGTAAGCAAGTTTCGCTTAACAGAAGCGCAATATCACAAATTTTGCATGGTTTAGAGACGGCTAAAGATACAAGCGCAACATTATACGCTGCATTGTTTGAGAAATCTAGCGATATGATAAAAGAAGAGATATTAGGGCAAATAGATACTAATGAGATAGTGGGAATTTTTGGAAAAGATATAAATAATGTTATAGGGGAACAATTAACGACAGAATTAACATTGACGCTTGCTTCCGGCAATACACAGGAAATAATCGGCGTATTAGCTAAAATAAAAACCAAAGTACAATCGGAAGGAAAAATTAACAAAGTCAATATTGACCATATTGTTGAAATGGTAGATAAGTGGTCAAAAGACGGACTGCCTACAATAGACGCTTCTAATATCGAAGAAAGACTAAAATCAATAAAAGACAATTTATTAGCTAAGTCCGATAGAGGATTTTTGTCAAGGTTTAGCGCTATTTCAAATATTGAGGAAACTAATCCTGCCCTGCTTGAGGCAAAAGCAGCTACGAGGTATACATTTACGGGGATGCAAGCACAACGCATGGGCATTGACAATGCCGACGGCATAGTATTGTCTGATTTTGAATTATACCGACTGGAAGAAAAAATTAAAGGTATTGCCAATGGTTGGGATATAAGCGTGCAAGACGTAATACGTTGGGAAATACAACAATATGAAGATGAAATGGACGGAATGTCGTCAACTTTAGGCGGGGCGGCTGCGGTTATGGTCAGCAAGTTGAGCGATGGAAATAGCGGAGCGGGATATGGCGAAAGAAAAGAATTGATTCGCAGATTGTTAGCCTTGCAAGCCGCTCAACAAAGGTCTGATTGGCAAGAAACGACAAAGAGATTTTTTGATGCAAGCAAGACAGTTGCAGACTGGATAAAAAATGCGTCTAAAACTTCAAATGGAAATCTGCAAAAAGGCGCTTTGGATAGGTTCAAAACAGAAATAATAGATAAAGCGGCTGATGCTAAAAAAGCGGCTGCATTGTTGGAAGCGTTTATGATAGAAGTTGTTTCAGAATCCGAGATGTTTGGAACGAAGGATGCAACATTGCGTCCTGCCCAAGTTGAAACTGTTATGGCATTGATGCGCAATGAAAATATAGCTATGGAAATGGCGGGCGGAAAATCTGCCGCATATACGGTAGATGTAGTTTTGCATAGAATCATGTATAGCAAAGAAGCCAATATAGAAATTTTAGTCGGCAATGAAGATCCTTCAAACTTTACAAGTAAAGAGCCTGCGACTTTATTAAGATTTGTCGGTATGGAAGTTGCGAATCTTTCGGATTATAAGACGGATCAAGGCTCAAATGTTGAAGCAATAGAACAAATATACAATGATCCTGATACTGTTGTGGTCGTAACGCCAACCCAAAAAGCCCACATGTTAAACGAGGCATATTCGAAAAATAACCGGAGATTGTCAAATGCTTTAAACAGCGTTACAAGAGTTATGGCAGACGAAATTCATCTATGGGCGCTAACAAGAACAGCGGCGGTCATAGGCGAAAATAACGAGCCGCCGTCTGTGGAAGTTGTTGAAAAAATGCTTGATGCTGCAAGGCAAATTCATGCGGATGAGATAATAGCGGCTCTTGATGAAACGACGGGCAAGTTGTCTTCGGAAGGAGTTAAAATACAAGTAGGCGGTAGAGAGCTTGTTATCAAACAGTATGAAACTATATACGATGCCGATGCAGATTTGATAAATGCTAACGGAAACGGGGCATACGGATTAATAGCGGTAATAGGTCATAGCGCTGACAGGCAAATCAAAATGTCTGAGACGGCAAAAAAAGCTGTAAATGACGCTAATATTGACAATAATATTGTTGACAGCATGTTAAGAGGAATTTTTGCGCAAACGGAACAAGGCGGTATGGGCGTTTGGGATAGCGCAAGCCAAGATCCCGAAGGAAAAGCGCCTGACTTTAAAGTTAAACCTATGGGAGCGACTTTGCAAACTAATATGGTAATTTCAGACATAAATTACCAGATGGCTTTTGCTATGAAATATGCGCTACAGCATGGGACGGCAACCGGCTTATCTTCTGAAATAGTTGACGTGATACAAAAAATGACGCAAACAAGTTCAACATCGATAAGTACATCTTTGGCATCTTTATATTCAAATGCGGCTGCGACTATACTTGGCGGCTCGGGAACTGTTACGGGGCTTGAACAGTTAATCATAAGCCGTTCGGGCGCGGCCATTTTACACAATATTACGGGTGAAACTGTCGATATAAAAAGTTTTGAAACATTGTCAAATCAAACCGTATCAGAGGTTGTTAAAAAAGTTTTACAAGATATACAAGGACAAACGAACGGTAAACGCGGGTCTGCATTAAAAGACGCTTTATTTTTGGCTAAAACAGACGCGCACATAGCAGAAATTATAGCTTCTGTAAAAAAGCAATTGGCTGACATAAATGCGACTGCTGAAAATTATGAAGTGTATGTTTTTGCCGGTCAAGAACAAGGTATGTTGGATTTAAGAACGGGAAAAATAACATCCACAACAGATAAACTGTCAGATATTGTAGGGAAGAAAAATCCGACAGGGAAACACAGAATAGTTATTTCCAACGAATTTGGAGAAACCGGCATAGACTATAGAGGGCAATACGAACTTGCCTTGTGGGATGCGGAACTTATGAGCAATGCGGATCTGGCGCAAGCATTAAAGAGAGTAGGGAGAAGCGGCGATGAATATGCAAGATATATTGTATTTGACAATGCGTCAACAGCGGCGCAAATAAATACGGCATTGTTAAATCCTCAATTGGTATATGCTATGGAGCAGCTATTCAACGGTTCGATCGCAGACGGCAGACTTAAAAATGCAAAAGCTCTTGGGATTTTAGAGAAAATACAAAATCTGACGACAGGAAGAGGAAACAAAGAAATTTCCATAAATGATTTGAAAAATATAATCGGTTTAACTGAAAATGATATTATAGAATTCGCTTCCAATATCATGACGCTTTACGACGTAAACAGTTCTGTAAGATTTGCATTGCAAGACGCCGTTAGAGACAGAATGTTGCTAAGCATATTGAGGGAATTAGAACAAATAGCTCAGCCCGGAGAAGATTTGATAAGAGTTAAAAAAGAGCTAAACGATGCGCTTGCCACAAGACAGGGCAATCCTGATTTCTCTTACAAGACAGCGGAAGAAATTACAGGTAATGCAAGCGATAATTTAGCTCAGCAGCAGAGTAAGGCTATACAAGATATATTTTACAATGTTTCGCAAGAAGCTTTGCGTTATCTGCATGGACTTGAAGGTTTGCGCGGCGTGGCAGGTTTATTGGTAAGTTCGCAGATAAAGCAAATAGAGCTTGCTCAAAATTTTACGAATTTACCGGCAATAAAAAATAAAGGATTGGCAGACGCAATAGATATAACCGAATTTATGCAGATAATAAGCTCATATCAAGAATTCTTATTGCCTGTACAGCCTGTGCAGCAGGCAGAAGCATTGGCATTGAGCGAAGCATTAGCCGATATAAGCGAAGCCGAAAGACCTGAGATAGAGAAGGCTTTAACTGAAGCAAATCTTATTACGATAAAAGACGGCAAAGCTTATATAGAGCAAGGCGCCGGACGGACAGCTGTTGAATTAATAAGAAATAATGCTAATTCTGATAAAGCGGCTATATCCAAGATTATCGGCATACTGCTTACGCTGTTGCTTAGCGGAGCGGCAGTACCTCCGGAAGAAAAAGAAGAAATAGAAAAATTGCTCACAGATAAAAACGCTTCACAAGCGCAATTAACAGTTGGTTTGGCAAAAGCATTGCAATCTGCCGGCATAACAAATATAAATAATGTAATAAACCTTATTAACGGCTCAATTGCAAATCCTGATGTGTTGAATGGTATAACAGTTGCGCAGTTGAAAAATATTATCAATGCGGCTCATCCGCAAGGTTTGGCTGAAAATTTTGCTGCACAATTTAAAGGCAAAGTATTGCCTAGTGCTCAAAGCATAGCATTGTTAAGGCTTACAAATCCTAAAGATGAGATAGTTGCGCAATATGATAGTTTTGTGGCTAATTTCTATAGAATTCAAGCGCAACAGTTTGCTTTAACAGCCAGCGAAAAAGCGCAAGCGTTAAAAGAAAGGTATTTAAATTCGGCTTTTGCGCAGTCAGCGCCGGTGGCGATTTTGTCTGCGGCATTCGATACGATTTTCGGAGGGGTTATAAGATTCTTGCCGAAACTTCCGCTTATAAATGTATTTAGTCATATATTGCCGTTTGGCGGAGAAGCGGCGGCAATGACATTTGGGCAAATGATGGGCAGCACTTTCAACAGCGTCGGAAGTATTGCAGCCGCAGACATTTTAATGCCGCAAAATCAACAAAAACAAAGTTTTGGTATTATAGATAAAATTTTGACGGCAGCTTTCAGCATAGGCGGCTTGTATGCAAAAATGAGAACATCGCAATCGTTTAGAAGTTCCGCAAATAAAATGGATAAATTAACCAATCCAAAAGCGAGCGAGGCATTCAAAGAATACAATATGGCGCTTGAAAAATATAATAGGGCTGAAGCGGCGGGAAATGGCATTAATGTTGACGAAGCGCAAAAAGCGGTTGATAAAGCAAAAGCTGATTTGGCGGGAGTCTATGCAAAGATCGGAATGCAAATGCCAAGCGATAAAGCGCTGGCTGTGATCAATAAGCTTATAGAGATGAGTTCTGAAAGTACGTTAAAGAATTTCACAATAGCGGATACGGTCAAATTTGACGATAAAACAATTGAGAAATACGAAACGCTTTTTGCTATGTTGGATACGGCAAAAGGACAGGGAGTAAACTTCAGTAAGGACTATAATTTCAAAGAGTTTGAAGCGGCGGTGAAAGCCGGAGATTATGTAAGAGCGCAGGAAATTCTTGTGATGAAATCCGACAGTAAATATTATGAGTTGATAAAAGATGTGAAGAGCTTAACGGATTTGAAAGAAAAAGAGATGAGAGATACATTAATAAAAGATATCTTCAAAAAAGAAGAAAAAGAATTAACGCCGAGAGAATCGGAACTTGTGAATAGAATGGCTAAAAATATCACGATCACAATGAAAGAAGTAAACGAGCTTGCGGCAAAGTCAGAGATGGAAAAATCGGCAGATGTCAGATCGTTGGTATTGCAGCTGATAAATCCGACGATCAATAGCGTTGAAGACGTAAAGAAAATAGACGAGTATTATGAAGCTGTTAGAAATATAAATGGAGAAGAAGCGGCCGATAGCATAAGCGTAAGAAGTTTAGACGCTAAGACGGACAACACAAAAATATTGATAGAGGGATTGAATTATAATAATTTTGCGGAGTATGCAAAAAAGTCCGGAAAAGAAGAGCAAGAGATATTGAAAGAATTGGGATACAAAGGAACTGAGATAGAAAACAGCAAGAGAGAAATAGAGAGCGGTTGGAGACGAGATTTTACAAACAAAGAGAGAGAGCAAGAGTATAACAAAGCGCTGGACGAGTTTATAAACGGATTAAGCATAGCGGTTCTGTCAGACACGAAGTTCATAGAGAATATGGTAAAGACGGTCAACAGAAAAGGAATAGAGGGATACAAATTCTTTACGGTGAAAGGGCTGAACGAAAAGATCAACGATGTATATAAAAATAAGGAAGGCGACAATAGCGTGAAAGCGGAAGAGATAGCGGCGCAATACAATAATATGGCAGATGATAAAGCGAAAGTAGAGCGTGAGGATAAAGTTAGCGCGTATGCGAAAGGTGTAAATAATTATAATGACCTTGAAAAAATACCGGAAGAGTACAAAGAAGAAGTAGCGAAGGAATTGGGAGTGGATCATAAAGAAGTAAAAGACAATTATGAATTGTTGAAATTGATGGATATAAATAATGCGGAAGAGATATTTGGAGGGTTGAGCGTGCAGGCATTGAGCAATAATGAATATGTAGAATCGCTGATAGACATACCGGAAGAGTACTATGATTCAAAGACAACTGCGGAGATAGTAAAAGAGTTGGCGGCAAAAGAAGCGCTGGATAAGACGCCTTTGAAGAATGTTGACGGGATCGTTGATGCGGAGAAAGGGGTCGTGAATAACTGTTTTGTGATAGCGTTGAACAAGATAGGGTTGGTGAGCGATGACCGCATAGTTGAGTTGTCAGTGAGATTGAGCGGGAAGATAGCGGTGGATTACGGCAACGAATTTGACAACAGAAAAGCGGCGGGGTTGGAATATGAGATAAACAGGCCGGAAGTGAAGATAGGAACGGTGAGAGAAGAATTTGATTTGGCGGCGGGAACAATAACGAAAGAGAGCGTGAGAGAAGGAAAGATAAACGTGGGAGAATCGGGAATAATACTGATGAGCGGAAATGAAAATGAAACGGGGCATGTGATAGTGCTGAAAGGAATAGGAGATAAGGGAGTAGCAACATACATAGACGAAAAAGGCAATAGAAAAAGAAAAGCGATAGATGAGCTGATAGACGAAGGATACGTAACGGTATTGTCCGATCAGAAGACGATGGAAATAAATGAAGCAAATAATGTGGTAAACGCAGTAGCAGCGTCAAAGACAAAAGAGTGGTTTGAAGGGATGAAAGAGAAGTTTGAAGAAGCGGACGCGAAAGTAGTTGTAGAGAAACTGCTGGAGAAAATAGTAGACGGATACATGGATGCGAAAGAGATAGACAGGATGGTATTGATAGCGGTAGCGGCGTTTGCGTCGGCAGGGGAGATGGAGACGTATATGGGGTTAAGCAGCGGAAATTATAATAAAGAGAGCGTAGCGGAGGCGGCGATAAATAAGATGGGAGAAGCGATATATTTAGAGCAGAAAGGAGAATTTACGTTGGAAGAAAGAGACAGAGAGATATCGCTGATAAGGATAGTAACGGACATATTGACAGCGGCAGCAGGGGATGAGAGCATCAAGGAACTGATAAACGCAATAAAAGACATAGAAGGAGTATCGCAGCTGCAAGCGTTGATGCAGAGAGAGATAAAAGTGAACAGATATGCGATAGCGGAAGCGATGTCGAAGAAAGTGAGCATAGACAATAATGTAATGACAGTAGGAGATTTTGAAATAGATTTGGGAGAGTTGAAACAGGGATTGGAAGAAAAAGCGCCGAAATTCAATATGTTTAGCAAGAAGAACGAAGAGCTGATGAAACTGATAGCAGGAGGACTGAGAGGTCAGGACACAACGGCCTTAAGCCCGATGATGCTAAGAAATACAAGAGCAGTAGCGGCAGCAGCGTAATTGACTGATAGCAAAATAACAAAAAACCCGCAGAGCTTTATTTATAGGCTCTGCGGTTTTTTATTACTGCCGTCAGTCATTTTTTGTCGTTAAGTTTCATGCTGCATATTCCTTTAGTCTTTGCCGTTAAAAACGGCTTTAGTCAGGGGTATTTTCGGTACCCCTGAACCCCACGACTTACTTTTTGCAGTCGGTCAAAAAGTAAGCAAATCTGGGTTGTCCGGCACATATAGAACTCTTGCGTTAGCCG
>JAISDI010000270.1 GCA_031264895.1 Endomicrobium sp.
TCCGACGTTCTGGCATACATAGAGAAAGTCTCTGGTACAGGAGCTACCCATGAATAATTCGAATTTTCAAGAGATCAAAGCTTGTTTTGAAAGTCTCAGTGACAGCGATCGTCTGGATATTTTAGAGGAACTTGCTCCAGGAGGCGAGGTTATAGGTGGCGATTATGTGGCGAAATGTCCGTGGAGAGCGGATAATAGGACTGGATCGTTCAGAATCAAGCTATCTAGGGGATATTTTAATGATTTTGCGACAGGAGATCATGGCGATCTAATAAGTCTATTTGTAAAAAGGTTTAATTGTACATTACATGAAGCTGCAAAAAAGTTATCCGAACTAATGAAAGATAATTGGAAGTTAGCTGAAGAAGCAGTTGCTCCCGTACTCAAAAAACTGCAGTCTTCTATGAACAATAGACGGGCTAAAGAAAAAAAAGAGGGAAGTAGCTATAAACGAGATTATATGTCGTCTATCTGGGAGAAATCGTCGAAGGGAGAGCATCCGTATTTAGAGGAGAAAGGTATATCTTTAGGCAATGCCCGCGTAAACGTTTACAAGGGACTGAATAAACTTGTAATTCCGCTTACGAATAGGATTCCGCAAGACGAGTCTAAGTTTGAGATTAAGACGGCGCAGTTTATTGAGCCCTCTTCTCGTAAATACTTTTGTAAAGGTCTTCCAGTGAAGGGTATGTTTTGTATAGCGTCTGAATATAACGCATGTAAGGATGTTGTTTTTATTGCAGAAGGTTTTGCTACGGCACGAAGTATAAGGGAATCTACGGATTATTATGTGGTTGCAAGTATGTCAGCCAACAACATGAAGGAAGCAGCCTTAAGGATTAGAGAATCATTACCCTCTTCGAAGATAGTTATATGCGCCGATAAAGACGCAAACGGAGCGGGTCAAAAAGCGGCCGATAAAACTCTTCAAGCGTTGGGTAGTAACTGCCAAATCATCTTCCCAACGCAAGCAAAGGATTTCAACGAGATGTTCCTCGAAGTTGGAAAGGAAAAACTCAAGGAATATATTCAAAAGGAAATCGTCAATGGCGAACGGTAACATAAATTCAAATGATTTACAAAACACATGCGAAAACAATAGCCTAACTACAGAAATACATAAATATCGTCATGACGAGAAAGGTAATTTATATCTTTTGAAAGAAGGTAAGGATTTATTAGTCAGCGAACAATATATAGAGGTTATAGCTTTAACAAGAACAGAAGAACATTCAGAATGGACGAAACGTATATCGTTCAAGGATATGGACGGCAATGAGCGTTTTATTAATATTCCCTGTAAAATTTTAATTGAAGCTAGAGAAACGCAAAAAATGCTTGTGGATGCAGGATTTCCTATGAGGTGCTGTAATAAATCTGTCATAGAGTATTTAAAAGACATAGAACCGAAGGAGAGAGCGACGCAAATTAGGCGTGCAGGCTGGATAAGCGACACTGAGTATATATGTCCATCATTTCAAATTATGAATTCTGATAACAAGGAATCTTTTTTTTTAGCAGGAGATACAAACAATTACGGATTTTCTCAGAAGGGAAGTTTGGAGCAATGGCAAGAGCGCATATGCAAGAAATGTGAAGCTAATTATATTCTAACGTTTGCGCTATGCGTAGGATTATCGGGGGTTCTGCTAAGGTTTTTTCCTACGTTGGGTACTAAGATAATAAATTTTGTTGGTAAGTCTTCGATTGGCAAGACGACGGCATTAAGGGTAGCAGCTTCGATGTGGGGAGGATTAGATTTTATTCGCCAATGGCGAGCTACAGACAACGCGCACGAGGGAGTAGCGGAATATTATAATGACGCTTTGATGGTTTTGGACGAGCTTGGGCAAATTGACATTAAAGACGTGAGTCAAGTTATATATATGTTTGGTAATGAAAGAGGTAAAAGTCGCTTAACAAGAGGAGCTACTCTTAAAAAGGTCAAAGAATGGAGATTATCTATTCTTAGTTCTGGAGAAATAGGTATAGCGGATAAGATTGAAGAAGGAGGTAAAAAGGTCAAAGGAGGTATATTGGTACGCTGTATAGATATAGACGTTCAGATATCTGAAGAATTAGGAATATTCAATACACTGCACGATTTTGAAAGCGGAGCGGAATTTTCCAATTATCTAAAGAATCAGGTAACAGAATATCATGGCGTAACTGCCGAGGAATTTATCAAAGGTTTATGCGGAAAGAATTCTGAGGACATTAGAAAGCATTATGAAGATTTTCAACAAAGAATATTTAATAAATTTGAGTTACAGAATGCTGATTGTCAGGTGAAGCGTATAGCGGAGACGTTTGCTTTGTTTTTAACGGCAGGCGTTTTGGCTTCTTTAGATCAGCTCAAAGTTTTTACTCATAATACGGAAGGTATTGAGTTGGCGATTTTTGCTGTATTTGAAAGATTTTTAGAAGAGCGCGGTGGTAAGAAATCCTATGAGGAACAGGAAATAATTCAACATGTTCTCAATTTCCTTATGCAGTATGAATCTAGGTTTAGGAAAATCGAAGAAAATAGAGACAGAATGATTAACGATTGTTTAGGCTATATGAATGTATGCAGTGAAAAAAAGACTTACTATATTAATCCTAAACCATTTAGGGAAGAGATTTGTAGAGGCATGAATCATAAAATGGTGAAGAAGACTTTATTAAGGGGAGAGCTATTGCGTTGTGATGGAAATAATAAAGACCCTAAGTGTCCGTCTTATATTGATAGCAATAGACCTAGAATGGTTACCTTGGTTGTCAAAATTTCTGATGATAAAAATAAAGAGGATATTTAATATTTTCGCGAAACGTTATTTTTGTTGGGGTCAACGGGGTCAGGGGGTCAAGCTTGAAGTTTCAGACATTTGCGGGAAATCAAAATGGGGTCAGCGACCCCATTGACCCCAAATCATAAACAAGCGAATTACAAAAAAGGGGTCAGGGGTCAGCTTGACCCCTTTTTGTTTTCTTTCTATGCCCTCAAATATGAGACTTGACCCTCTGACCCCATTGACCCCATGATTTTATGCAAAAACAAAAAAATAGAATAAAATATTTTTAAGAAAACGTACGATGTTTTATTTAAAGACAAAATATTTAAAGCGTGGCAAATTTATTAAAAAATCATATATAAATATATATATATATATAACACTCCCCCATTAGGAACTGACGACAGGAAGTTCCTATTCTCTTTAGCCCGTATTTTAAACGAACTTGTTGATTTAAGCTACGCTTTGAACATATTGCGTTGTGCTATTTTGAATATACTATAATAATTTGTTTTTTTTTGAAATAGCGTTATTAGAATTTTTAATCTAGAAACTAGCTAAAGAAGAAAGGAAAAGCTTTCATTGGTACGTCGTAGTTTTTGCGGTCGGAAATTAATCTACTCCAGAAACTCTTTTTTTTCTTTAGCCCGTATTTTATTAAATACAAAATTGTATAGCTGCAGATGGCGTTTAGCTATCTGCGTATATGATTTTGTATTTTGCACCGTAGTTTCAAGTAATAACTGAGCTTTTTCTAATTACAAATGGATAATTGCATTAACGAGACTTGTTGTTACAAAAATACCTTCTATAACTTATGAATTTAATTTTGCAAACACAATGACAATATGCGACACACCATCTGAAAAACAAACGCAGGTTTAAGA
>JAISDI010000272.1 GCA_031264895.1 Endomicrobium sp.
CTTCTTCCCATCTGTATCGTTTTTCACTCTCTATTCCTCTCTTCGTTCGGATTAAACGACCCTCTCATAGCTAAAGCTTTTTTATCCCACCAGCTCCGCTGGTGGTTCAGAACTACCAACATGGATTCCGTGTCAAGCACGGAATGACAGTCCCCACACCGTTGCCATTCCAGTATGACAGAAAACATAGGTTTTCATGCGCTTGTCGCGTCGTTCTAGTATGCCGCAAAGGCCTTGTCTTTCTAATATGCCGTGCGCTAGCACAAACTGGACACTTTTAAGCGTTTTTTGATAGAATTTGAAATTAATGAAAAGAAACAGTGATTTTTTTATTACCATTGAAGGCGGAGAAGGTTCAGGCAAAACCACGCATTCGCTTCTTTTGAAAAAATATCTTGAAAGCAAAGGCTTTTCCGTGCTGCTTACAAGAGAGCCGGGCGGTACTTCTCTGGCGGAATCAATAAGAAAAATTCTTTTAAATCCCGGTTCAAACCTTGTGCCTTTAAGCGAATTGCTTTTGTATGAAGCCGCAAGAGCGCAGCATATGGAAGAAATTATTCTTCCGGCGCTAAAAAGCAAAAAAGCCGTAATATGCGACAGATTTACGGACGCCACTTTGGCCTATCAGGGTTACGGGAGAAAACTTGATTTAACTCTTATAAAAAAGCTAAACGACGCGGCCTCTTTCGGCATTACGCCGCTCATAACAATATATATGGACATAAATCCATGCTTGGGCGTGAACAAAGCCAAAGGACTCAACAAAGAGTCCTATGGACAAAAAGGCGACAGAATAGAAAGAGAATCTTTAGATTTTCATAAATCCGTCAGAAAAGGCTATCTCGAACTTGCAAAAAAGTACCCCGAAAGAATAAAAAAAATTAATACTAAAAAAGACATAAACAAAACGCAAACCGAAATAAGAAAAGTCGTGGATACGGCGATAAAAAATGTTTGAAAACATATTGGGTCAACAAAAAATAAAAAAGCTTTTGGCGGGACAGATAAAGAGCGGGAAAATTCCGCATGCGTATATTTTTATGGGACAAAACGGAGTGGGAAGAAAATATACGGCTTTTGAATTTGCGAAAATATTGAACTGCACGACAAACGATTTTGCCAAAACCGATACGGGCGCTTGTGGCAAATGCTTAAACTGCGAAAAAATATCAAAAAATCTGCACCCTGATTTTCATCTTAT
This sequence comes from Endomicrobium sp., assembly GCA_031264895.1. Classification (GTDB taxonomy): domain Bacteria; phylum Elusimicrobiota; class Endomicrobiia; order Endomicrobiales; family Endomicrobiaceae; genus Endomicrobium_B. The sequence goes on from JAISDI010000272.1 coordinate 1,202, forward strand.
AGATTTTGCCAAACAGGCGGAAATGCTTGACGAAGATTTTGAAAAACAAAAAGTTCTTAAAATAGGAACCATAAGGAATGTTCAAAAAGAAGTCGCAACAAAAGCGCATGAATCAAAATGGAAATTTTTTGTCATTGAGCCGGCTGAAAAAATGAACGCTGAAGCGGCAAACTGTCTTTTAAAAACTCTGGAAGAGCCGCCGGATAATACGATACTTATACTTGTCGCGCGGCATAAAGAAACCATTCCGCAGACTATAGTTTCGCGTTCGCAGACTTTATTTTTTCAACCGCTGCAGCAAGATACAATATCAAGCTTTTTAATGCTCAGACATTCGCTGTCCGCTGCAAAAGCTCAGGAGATAGCGGCATTGAGCGAAGGATCGATCGAGGAGGCCGAAAAACTTATCAGCGGCGAAGAAAGCGAAGGGCTTTCCCTGTGGCTTAAACTCAAAACCAAAGATATGTACATATCGGACATTCTTGAACTATCAAGAAGCATGTCAAGAGACCGCGAAAAAGCCGTCGAATACATAGACGCCATGATAGCGGAAGCAAAAAAAGATTTCAGGTTTTACCCAAAAAGCGCCGCCGATTCGCTTGATCTGCTGACAAAGTCCAGAGCGCTGATTTTGCAAAACGTAAATACGCAGACGGTTTTGGACAATCTGTTTTTTGATTTGAAAGAAATTAAAGACAATTCAAGCGCGTTAAAAATATAATTACGGAGATAAATATGCCAATCGTCGTAGGAGTTATGGTAAGAAGGATCAAAGATAAAATTTATGCGGAAGTCGGGCATTTGGATTTAAAAATCGGAGAAAAAGTAATCGTAGAAACCGAACACGGCGTTGAAGCCGGAGTGGTATGCGAACGCGAAAAAAATATCGTCAAAGGCAAAGACCCCGTCGGGAAAGTTATAAGAAAGCTCACCGAAGACGACAAAAGAAAGCTTGCCGACAACGAAGCCAGAAACGTCAAAGCGCAGGCCATAGTCGTCGAAAAAGCCGACGACCACGAGCTTGACATGAAACTTACCTGCGTACAGTACACTTTTGACCGTTCAAAACTTTTCGTCTATTACACTTCCGAAACAAGAGTTGATTTCAGGGAACTGATAAAAGATCTGGGACACATTCTAAAGACAAGAATACAGATGGTGCAGATAGGCGTTAGGGACGAATCCAAAATGGTGGGCGGCATAGGCACGTGCGGACAGGTTTTATGCTGTCAAAATTTTTTAAAAGATTTCAGTTCCGTTACCATAGACATGGCAAAAGAACAGGAACTTTCTTTAAACACGGCAAAACTTTCCGGCCTTTGCGGAAGACTGATGTGCTGCATAGCTTATGAAAACGAACATTACATAAACATAAAAAAAGGTCTGCCCGAAATCGGCGAAACGATACATACGCCCGACGGAAAAGCGAAGCTTGCCGCCATAGACCGCATAAAAGAAACCGTAACTGCGGATTTCGGAGACAGAGAGTTTAAAACTTATCCGATAGAAGTAATTAAAAATAGGAACATAAAGGACAAAAAATGAAATTTTATATCACCACTCCGATTTATTACGTCAACGACATTCCGCATATAGGGCATTCTTATACTACGATAGCGGCGGACATTCTGGCCCGCTGGAAAAGGTTAAACGGGTTTGACGTATATTTTTTGACCGGTACGGACGAACACGGAACGAAAATAGCGCAGGCCGCAAAAGAAAAAGGCAAAACTCCGCAGGAACTTTGCGACGAGATGAGCGAAAAATTTAAAGAGGCGTGGAAACTTTTAAACATTACTAACGACGATTTTATAAGAACTACTGAAAAACGTCAGGAATATACGGTACAGACAATAGCGCAGGCACTTTTTGACAAAAAACTTATTTTCAAAAACAAATACGAAGCGCTTTACTGCGTAGGCTGCGAAAAGTTTTTGGCGGAAAAAGACCTTGACGAAAACGGCTGCTGTCCGGATCACAAAACAAAGCCCGTACTTCAATCGGAAGAAAATTATTTTTTCAAACTTTCTTCGTTTCAAGACGAGCTACTTGAAAGAATCACAAACGCTGCACATAAACAGCATATAGAAATACAGCCCGAAGAAAGAAGAAATGAAATAGTCGGTAAAATCAAACTCGGCCTTGAAGATATAAGCATATCCAGAACGGCGGTAGATTGGGGAATACATCTTCCTTTTGATAAAGAGCAGACCGCATACGTGTGGATAGACGCGCTGATAAATTATATCACCGGAGTAGGATATCCGGACAATAAAGAAATGTTTGAAAAATACTGGCCTGCCGACGTTCATTTAATGGCAAAAGACATTTTATGGTTTCACTCGGTAATATGGCCGGCAGTTTTGATGGGCGCGGGGCTTGCCACCCCGAAAAAAGTTTACTCGCACGGATTTTTTACTTTAAACGGATCAAAAATGTCCAAGACGCTTGGAAACGTTATTTCTCCGCAGGAGCTTGTCGAAAAATTCGGCGTCGACGCGGCAAGGTATCTTGCGGTTTCTTTAATACCTTTCGGCCCGGACGGAGACATTTCATGGACGGGACTTACGCTAAAATATAACGTGGATTTGGCAAACAATTTAGGAAACCTCATTTCAAGAACAATCAAAATGGCCGAAAAATATTTTGATTTAAAAGTTCCTCAATGCAGCCCGGATTTTGAGCTTGCTAAAAAAACCGCAAAAATTCTTGAAGACGATTTTACGCCGGCAATAAACAATCTTTATTTTCACAAAGCCGCGCAAGCCTTGCAAAATGCCGTAACGACAGTAAACCAGCAGATAGAAAATGATGCGCCGTGGAAACTTGCAAAAACCGATCCCGAAAAACTTCCAGCGTGCATATACTCATATTTACAGGCGGCGGATTTAATAGCTATACATCTTCTGGCGTTCATGCCCGAAACTGCTGAAAAAATCTGGAGCGTCTGCGCTGCGCAAGAAAACATCGAAGAAACCGCAAAAAAATATTTTAAGGATAAAATCATACCTGAAAAAGGTTTTTCTGTTTCCGGCGCACAGCTTCAACAGGCTCAGGTTTTATTCCCGCGCATAATAGCCGAAGAAAAAAAATGATTATAGACACGCACGCTCATTTAACGGACGCCAAGTTTGATGCCGACAGGCAAGAAGTTCTCAAAAGAGCTTTCGATGCCGGCGTCAATAAAATAATAGAGATTTCCTGCGAACCGGAATTGTGGGATAAGAGCGGAGAATTTTCAAAAAAAGACAATATCTACGTTTCATACGGCATTCACCCGCACGAAGCCGAAAAAGCGTCCGAAAAAGATTTTGAAAAACTCGACGAACTGCTGCGGGACGAAAAAACCGTCGCTATCGGCGAAATAGGTCTTGATTATCACTATGATTTTTCCCCACGCAAAATTCAGCGGGAAATATTTTTAAAGCAGCTTGATATGGCCGTAAAACATAATAAAACGCTTATTATACACTGCCGCAGCGCTTACGAAGAGTTAATCACGATTTTAAAAAATTACAAAAGTTATCCGAAAGGCGTTATTCACTGTTTTTCCGGAACGCCCGAACAGGCGAAAATTTATGTAGAAATGGGTTTTATGCTAGGCATTGACGGCCCCGTAACTTATCGGAAATCGGATAAACTCAGACAGGTTGCGGCTGAAACAGACATTTCAAAGCTTTTAATCGAAACCGACTGTCCGTATCTCGCGCCGCAAAAATTCAGGGGACAAAGAAACGAGCCGGCGTATATCGTCGAAACTTTAAGCAAGATTGCGGAAATTAAAAATATTTCTTATGAAGAAGCGGCAAAAATAACTTATCAAAACGCATTAAATCTGTTTGAAATCGGAGAATAAATTGAACGTCATTTCATATATTTTCGGAAACAATCTTTATTTAAACATAACAAACAGGTGCATGATGGCCTGCCCGTACTGCATAAAATATAAATGGGCTAATGATTTCCACGGAAACGATTTAAAGCTTGAACGCGAACCTTCGGCGCAAGACGTAATCAAAGCCATAGGCGACCCGACAAAATACGGTGAAATAATATTTTGCGGATACGGCGACGCGCTCACAAGGCTTGAAGAAGTCAAAGAAATATCCGGATGGGTAAAAGAAAACGGCGGCAAAGTCAGAATCAATACGGCGGGCCTTGCAAACAAATATTACGGGAAAAATATTCTCCCGCAGCTCAAAGGAATAGTCGACGTTCTTTCAATAAGTTTAAACGGAACAAATCCCGAAGAGCATAACAGAATTAACCGCCCGATGTTTAAAGAAGAATCTTTTGACGAAATAATCGCTTTTGCAAAACTTGCCAAAGATTATATAAATTCCGTAGTCATTACGGCTGTGGAACTTCCGCAGCTGGACGTTTCAAAAGTCGAACGAATAGCAAAAGAAATAGGAGTACAGTTTCGTTCGCGCCCTTATTTAGATGAAAAAGAAAATTGAAATCCAAAAAATTATAAAACTTTTGTCCGTCGCGCTGGGCATTTTCGTAATTTCAAAAGCGCTGGCTTTCGTCAACCTTGTAAGAGTACAGGCATATATATATGCCGACGATAAATCCCACGCAGTAACACCCTACAAACACATATCCCTGCAAAGCGTTTTGCAAAAATACGGCATACCGCTAGGAGAAGCAGACATTGTTTCTAAAGACGTGAAAAAACCTTTAAAAATAAATGAAATTATAAAGATAACAAGAGTTACAAAAGAGAAAAAAAGAATAAACGAATCCGTGCCTTTTAGAATGACGTGGAGCAGAAGATACAATTCGAATTTAAGAAAGGTAGAACTGCAAAAAGGAGTGGAAAAAGACAGCGTAAAAGACGTAATAGAAACCTATCACGACGGTCAGTTTTATGCAAGAGAAGTATTAAGAGACAGAACGATAGCAAAAAATTTTTACAGGCTGGCCTTGCTTACCAAAAACAATAAAATAGAAAAAATTTACGACCTGTCAAAAGCCGAAAGAATGAAAATGGTCGCAACGGCATACTACCCGGGCGACCCGCTTGCATGGGGAGACGGCACGGTAACTTTTTTAGGACAAAAAATGCAAAGAGGCATAGTGGCAGTGGATCCAAAAGTCATACCGCTTAAAACAAGACTTTTCATATCCGGCTACGGCTACGGCTACGCCGGAGACACGGGAAACCTGATAAAAGGCAACAGAATAGACTTAGGCGTAAACAATGCCCGAGAAGAACAATCCTGGATGTTCCGCGACACTGTAGTATACATCTTAGACCCATCTGAAGTTTATTAATATTAGCGATAAAACGACACGACAAAGACAAAATAGATTCCGCGTTAAGCTCACAATGACAGCCGCTACACCGTGTCATACCGGCAAAAGTCGGCACGACAACTTGGTGAAATAGTAGAACAATATTAATTTGTTTGCTATAGCAACTTACCACGTTTCAATTATATAGTTAAGTTACAGGCAGGCGGATTTGTAGGTACAGGGCTTAGGTGCGCGTATAAACGACCTCAAACCCTGTGTCAGGATCTTTTACTGTCAATTTATTGCCGGAAACGATATACGAACGTTTCTCTTCCATTATATCGGCTGCTGGTATTAGGGCAAATTCATCTGCATCTGGAAATTTATTGCCATTAATATCGCTTGACAAATCCCACAAAGCAGTCGTTGCGACAGTTAATTCCGTACCGGTATAGCTAAACTCGCCTTTTGCTGCAGCGCCTAAAACGCTGTTGGTATAATAATACATTATAAATTGCCCGTCGCTTTTATACTCTATCTTTAGTACATCACCGTAAATATTTATTTCCCAAGCGCCTATAATAGAACCGCCACCTGAACTTTTTTTATCATCTTTACTGCACCCTGTCCATGCAAATGCAGACACTGCAAAAGCTAACAACAATACGACTTTAAATACATTTTTCATTTTACCTATCCTCCCTTGTTTTTATTATCTGCTTTTTTGGGTCAATTCCTATTTCAGTATATAAACAATATCTAAAAAGTCATGACCCCCGGCAATGCCGGTGGTTTTTTTATACAATAAAACCAGGCTCCGCATATAAAAATATACGAAGCCTGTTTAAAAAAATACAGATATTAAATACTAAGTTTATAGCCGATATTGATACCTAATCTGCTATATGTAGCATCGGCTGTCTCACCTCTCATATCCATGGAAGAATAGAAAAATCCGTACATAACTTCAAAGAAAAATCCTACAGGAAGTTCATAGCCTACGCCGATATCCCAATACAATCCGCCGTTATTCTCAATATCTTCATCGCTCGGCATCCCGCTTGTATCAAAGAAAGTATATCCCAGATTTCCTTTAAAATATAATGCTGAAAGCTGTTCAACAGGATTTGCCGTAATTGTGGCATAAATGGGAATATAGGTAAGTTTTCCGGCTAAAGCCGTATCAGCGTCTATTCCCCTTTCGATATAGTATGCTGCGCCGCCGCCTACTTTAATAAATTCATGAACAGGATATAAATATTCCGCACATAAACTTATTCCTATCTTTGAAGATTCTTCTTCTTTCACATCGTCTAAAGACACTTCAATATTCCCGACCGGTTCGATGCCAAACTTAAACTTCAGATCCCCTGCTGCAAAAGCGCTTCCTGCAATAAAACATACTGCCAATACTGCAAACAATAATTTTTTCTTCATTCTTCCTCCTTTTTTATGGCTTATAAAAGCCATTTTATTTATAAAATTAAAAAATCCCGGCTTAAAAGCCGAGATTTTTTAATTGATACAATATCAAAAATTTAAAAAAAGATAATGCTACTAAGGTATGGTTATTTGTCTTGTCTTGTCTTGTCTTGTCTTGTCTTGTCTTGTCTTGTCTTGTCTATGTTTACCGTCATTTTTGTCCCCAAAAAATTATTCGTAAATTTGAACTTATTCTATAAAATATTATTTTATAAGTCCAGCTTTACAAACAATTTTCGTAGAGGTTAAATATCCATATTATTTATCATTTTACAAAATAAAAGTTATTTGCAACACTCTTATTAGCAATTGTCAAACCAAAATCAAAATGATACCGATTTTATCAAGATTCCAAAATCAAAATGATACTATTTAATACCAAAATTTATAATTTAAAAGACTATCTCATGTTTACTATGCAGTTAGTTAAAAATTCTTAACTTAAATTAAAGGTATCCTATAATACAACCCTATCAAAAAACGCTTCTTTTTTTGATAGGGTAACTTGTCTCTTTTAAAGTATCATTTTGATTTTGGTTTAACATACTCTTATTAGCAATTAATTTAAATAGCTATCTGTTTATTTCTAAAAAATACTGGAATTCCTTAACATCTTCATAGTGATTTCATCGAACCCTGTCTAATGTTGACGGTTTAAAAAACAGATTGAAAATTCATATCTTTTATGATATTTTTTGTTTTTTCCTTGTTGAGTTTCAATGGATTTTGTAGTACTCTATAAAATGGGCGTAAGTCTATTGATTATGTAAACAAAATTATGGTACAATTTATACACAATGCTTAGGAAATATTTTGCGCCAAACATCAAGGAGGTTTTATGAATGAGTTAAAGCTTCCTCTTGTCAGATGTCTCCAAGAATTAAATTTTTCTTTTAATGATTTTTTAACTAATCAGTCAGATAGGATAGTATTCCAAAAATATGGTCTTTTCTTGGAAGAGATTTTTGGCGTGGGTACCGGTGATTATAGTTTATATATCTATGGGCCATACAATCCATCTTTAGCAAGAGTTGGTTATGAAATAGCTGCAGATTTTAGAGAGTACGATAGAGAAGCAAGAATAGCAATCCGTTTATCTGAAAATGCCATTAGAATTCTAAGGGAAATACGAGAAATATTTTCTAATAATAATGTTGCTGATAGAGATCTTCTTGAAATTTATGCTACATATTTCTATCTTGTAAGAAGAAAAGGATATATAGAAGGTTCTGAACAGGTAATTGAAAAATTAGAATTAATAAAAGGTAAAATGCCAAGGTATCAAGAAATTATTCCGAGAATTGTTCCTATACATCAGCAAATAAGCCGTTACTTATCTACCCCCGCTAACTAAAATCAAATATTATATATTTAAAAATATCCTTATATATATCTTGTTTAATATCATAGAATTGAGTAAGAAAATTTTTACTTAAATCTCCGAAACCTATGTTTTTTGCA
>JAISDI010000280.1 GCA_031264895.1 Endomicrobium sp.
CATGGTATGCCGTTGACGGCAAAGCAACATATACTACTTTTGATGATGAAGTTATAAGCAAAAACCTTTATTTTAAAGGACAGCTTGTCGGAATTTGGGATGTGAGAACAAATCAGGTTACGGTTTTGCAGAATGAAAGAAGAGAAGTTGTAATTCAGCTTGGCAGCGGCCCTAATCTTCCGGTCGAGTTGACCACTATGGTACGTTGCAGTGACGGAAACGGAGCTAGTACAGTATTGAGGCTTAAAGATTTTCAGGAAAACAGCAAACTTGGAAAAGCATACGCCAAAGTCGAAGAATTTCAGGGATATGTTTTAAAAGCTGACGAGAATGGAAATATAATAGAATATGACCCCGTAATAGAGCCTACAGCCGAAGAGATAAAGAGATGGATCGACGAGGGGTTAGTAGCTAAGAAGTATATGTTTAATTCGTTGTAAAATATGATGTTATGAAACCAAAGCACATACATATGGGTTTCTCTAAAAACTTTAAGCAGACTCTGAAGCCCTTGCGGGTGACAAGTTAAAACGGCAGACCCTGACAAACTTCGTTTGCAGGTGACGGCGAAACTTGAAAAACGGCGCCATAGCGCCGGATTCAGAGTAACAATAAAAGAGGTTTTTAGAGAAGCCCATATTTTATGGAAGATTTTCATAAATATTATGATAAATTACTATGTTGGTTTAAAGGCGGCGAACAGTTGTAAGAATTCTTTTTTTGCTGTTTTTGTTTTTATAAAGGAAGCGCGGCAGAAAATGAATGCCGCGCTTTTTTAATCCGGAACAGCAGTATTAAACCCAGAATTGTCATTAATTCCCACTTTTTAAAGGTGGTGGACGAGACAATGTCTCGGGCAGGGGATTTTGCGGCGGCATAAGACATATTGAAAACTTTTTGAAAAATCAATGTAAAAATGTATGCCTTATTCTTGAAAGCGCAGTATATAAAAGCTATAATAATGAAAGCTGAATTTAAGAAAAGGTAAAGAGGTATAAAATGCGTAAATTTAAGTTGTTTATGAGGAAAAGCTGGGGTTGGGTAATTGCCGGTGTTGTGGCTGTCGGTATGATATTTCTTGCAATTTTCGGTTTGAGCAAGTTGGAGTCTTTTTACAGAAATATGACGCTTGCCACCATGCCGCTACAGTTTATAATGGTTGCCATAAATGCGCTTATTTTTGTATTTTTTTATATGTATTTTTTTACAAAAAGAGGGTTCGGCCAGACAAAAAAATCAAAGATAAGTATAGAAGATATAAAAGTAACTTTTAAAGAAGTCATAGGGCTTGAAGGCGCAAAAAGGGAAGCGCTGGAAGTAGTGCAGCTTATCAAAGACAGAAAACATCTTCAAAAAATGGGTGGAAAAATCATAAAAGGGCTGCTTCTTATGGGGCCTCCCGGCACGGGAAAAACTCTTCTTGCAAAAGCTATAGCGACCGAATGCGGGATTCCTTTTATAAACATGGCGGGCAGCGAGTTTGTAGAAGTGTTTGTGGGTGTGGGCGCATCAAGAGTCAGAAACCTGTTTAAAAAAGCCAGAGAATATGCTTATACCGACGGAGCATGCATAATATTTATCGACGAAATAGAAGTTATAGGAAGAGGAAGAACGTTTACTTCTTTCGGCGGCGGCGAAGAAACAAACAGCACGCAAAACCAACTTCTTGTGGAAATGGACGGTTTGGACAGTAAAAAGAGCAATGTCATAGTGATTGCGGCTACCAATGCCGACGAAAGCGTTTTAGACAAAGCGCTTTTAAGGCCTGGAAGATTTGACAGAAAAATAAATATAACGCTCCCGAATTTGAGGGAGAGGGAAAAACTTTTCGAGTTCTATCTCAAAAAAGTTAAAGTAAGCGAAAACGTAAGGATAGACAGGCTGGCGAGAAAAGCCGTTTACAAATCGCCTGCTGATATCGAAAATATAGTTAAAGAGTCCGCCTTGATAGCCACGAGAAAGAAAAGAGACGCCATAGAAATGGACGACGTTTCGGAAGCTATGGACAGAATAGACTTAGGATTGGAAACTCATCTTGAAATGACCCCGAAAGAATTGGAGCAGACGGCCTATCACGAAGCGGGACATGCCGTAGCTTTGTATCTGCATCATCCTACCGACGACGTTTTTAAAATAACCGTTAAATCTCACGCCGGTTCGCTTGGGCTTGTCGCGCATCACCCAAAAGAAGAGATCCACAGTCATAACAAAGAAAAACTGCTGGCCGATATAGTCGTTTCGCTTTCGGGTTATGCGGCTGAAAAAATCAAATACAATACCACGACTACTGGCGTCTCGGGAGATTTTAGAAAAGCCATGCACATAGCAAACGCTATGGTATGGCAGCTCGGAATGGGAACCGGTAATTTCGTGGGAGATTTTTCGGTAATACCGAAAGAAGAAATGTCGTCGAATCTCAAAGAAAAACTCAACAATGAGACCATTGCGATAATGAACGCGTCTCTTGCAAAAACCGAAGAACTTTTAAGACAAAACTGGGACGTAGTGGACGCGGTCGCGCAGAGGCTTGTAGTTGAAAAAGAAATGGATTTTGACAGCCTTGAAGAAACTTTTGAAAAGTTCGGCAAAAAAAGAGCGTATCCCGATGTGACTGCAACTGCCGCCGACGGCGTAAAAATAGAAATAGACAGCGGAAACCCGGTATTTGTTAGTTCTGACGAAAAACCCGAATCCGGAGAGAATAAATAAGACGATATGATAAGAAAATTTATTTTATTTGCGTTTTTGATTTCGCTTAGCGCGTGCGGAGTAAGCTATCCTAAAGGAGACATTACCGGTTCTTTGGAAGCTCTTGTTAAAAAAGAATGCGGCGCGGACTGTAGAGCTTACATAGTTGGCAAAAGTTTGTATCTGGACATGCCTCTTGAGGGGCTTACGTCAAAAGACCAAAGTAAAGTCAGCGACGCCATAAAGAAAATGCAAAACGCGGTCATGGCGGTAACAAGGGTAACGCTCAGCAGCGACTCGGACATAAAATACATGGTCGTAAGCGCGTTTAGTCCGGAAAAAAGTGTGTCATTTAGAATTTTGCAAAATATTGAAGATGTAAAAAGTTATCTGTATATGCGCATATCGAGAGGTGACTACGAAAGCAGAAACCTTTTGGAAATAGAAGGCCCGGAAATAACGTCCGTTCTTTTAGAAGACAAACACGATATAACCGACAGCGAATATGTCGGCAGAATGGTTGTTTCTCAGATCAATATGGCGGCAAGGACAAATCCGTTTTTGGGCGCGCTGATTTCTATGCTGCAATTGAGATATTCTGACGTAAAAGACGGAATCTTGTATATGACTGCTTCCGGAACGATGGATGACAGGGTCAAAGAGTTTGCGCAGAATATGATAATAGAAGAAACGAAAAAATACGTTGAAAAATATTCTTTGGATTTTACGAGCGTAACGATAAGAAGCAACCGCGGGGAATATATTCTTGACATAGACCTTGCCGACCAAAGCACAGAAACGTAATTGTATAAGTAAAAACATGAAACGTTAAAGAAGAAACGGATGCGAAAAATGTTAAAAAAATTGTTTTCATTTACCATCGCAGTATCTTTAGCTCTTTCGTCTTTTCCCGCCGGAGCCTTTTCCGCTGCGCCTCTGCCGAATATTTTTAATGCCGATGCCGTCAACGGTTATGCTTTTGTTACGGAAGCTTCTTTTAAAAACAGCGCCATATCGGTTTTTAACATACAAGACTTGCATTTTAATATAGAAAGCCAAAAGAAAATTTTTTCTCTGCTGGAAAAACTCAATGAAAGTTATCCCGATTTTGAACTTTACATCGAAGGCGCTTCGGAAGACAGCGATTTTGAATGGGTTTATTCAAGTCTCGGCAAAAAAAGCGGCGATGTTTTCTTAAAAGCGTTTTTTGACAGCGGGAATATGAGCGGGGCGGAATATTTTGCCGCGAAGTTCGGAAGAAGAATAAACTCTCTGGAGGAAAAAAATGTTTTTAACGGAAATCTTCTTCTTTTTGCCGAATTGATACAGCGCAGACCCGAAATTGAAAATCTAATTGCCCCTCTTGAAACAACTCTCGAAAAACTAAGAAACAAATACTTTTCATCAGACCAAAAAAAACTTTTTTCGGCATATAAAAAATACCGCGCCGGCACAATGCAGGATGCAGATTATTTCGATTTGCTTAAGAAAGAAAGTTTTAAAAACGGCATAGACATCAACGATTACCCCAACATAGCGCTTTACGTTCTTACAAGCGGTTCCGTCGTAAGCGTAAGCCAGAAAAAACTTCAGGCGCAGATGTCTTCTTTATTTTCCGATTTGAAAAATATTTTAAGTTACAAACAATATTCCGAGCTTATTGCCGTATCGAATAATTTGAAAGACAGGCAGGCTTTGGTCTCTTATTTGTATTCTAACAGAGACAAAATAAATCTTACGCAATATCCTGAATTAAATAAGTTTATAGTTTCGATAGCTCTTTCGGATAAAATCAACAGACTTGAGTTTATCGGAGAAGAAAATACTCTTTCCTCAGATCTGTCGCTGAAAATTTCGCGCGACGAAAATTCAAAAAATATACTTTTTATGTCGCGTTTTCTTGACGTATATAAAAACGTTTTAATGACTTCCGCCACTTCCGACGAATATTTGTATTACAAAAATAATATTTTAAAATTTAAAGCTCTTGTTTCGCAATATATTGCAGATAACAGCCTCGCGGAACTTAATCCTGTCGAGATAAAAGCTGTTGAATTTAACGATACGAATCTCAAAAGA
>JAISDI010000125.1 GCA_031264895.1 Endomicrobium sp.
AAATCTTTCGCGAATGCTTTCAGCGGCAAGGGTTTTTGCTTACTTTTTGACCGACTGCAAAAAGTAAGGCGTGGGGTTCAGGGGTACCGCAAAGACCCCTGACTAAAGCCGTTGCCGTTATAACGGCAGACCCTGAAACAAGTTCAGGGTGACAAATAGGTACGTTCGTCATGCTGCGAGCAAACTGTCGTTGTCGTTTTAATATGCCGCCTGCAAAGGCTAAGCAATCCCTCGTAATGGACTTATGTTTCTAAAGGCGGTTTTGTTTTCCATTTTCTGTGAAACCAGAACCAATGTTCTGGGTTTTCTTTTATGGACTGCTCAAGAATACGCGAATATTCGGTATTTATGATTTTTATGTCTTCTTCCGTATCTCCCGTATTTGGAAGAGGGATTTCCGTAAATTTTATTTTCAATCTCCCGTCGGGCTGTCTTACGCCGAAAGCCGTTACTACGGCGCAGCCTGATTTTATCGCAAAAAGAGCCGGGCCTTTCGGAGTGGATGCAAGCCTTCCAAAAAACGACACAAACACGCCCTGTTTTCCCGCGTCTTGATCCGCAAGAATTCCGACTGCTTCATTTGCTTTTAAAGCTTTGATTATGTTTCTGAAAGCCATTTTATCGTCTTTATTTATCGCTTTGAATCCTCTTTTTGTTCTTATGTCGTTTATCATTTTATCTACAAGCGGGTTTGATTGTCTTGCGACTATTACGGACATCGGGTGAGTTTTTGAAAAAGACATAGCAGTAAGTTCCCAGTTGCCAAAATGTGCGGACATAAAAATCATTCCTTTATTTCTGCCCAAAGCATTGTTTAAAATGTCTTCGTTTTCATAAAATATCATTTTTTCTATGGTTTCGTCTGAAAGAACGGTAAAAAAAGCCATTTCTACAATGGTCTTCATAAAATTTTTATAGGTATTCTTTGCTATCAGATAAATTTCTTTTTTGCTTTTTTCAGGGAACGAAATGGAAAGACTTTCTATGATATGTTTTTTTCTTACCGGAACGAAATAATAGGCAAAAACGGCGATAAACTGCCCTATTTTCACGGCAAAACCGAGAGGAAACAAATATAAAAAAAACGACGCGGCTTTTAAAGCATAATATTCTGCATAATTTTGAAGTTTGCTTCTTTTAGACATTTTTGCGTTCACCCTACTGCATAAACAGTTTTACCAGCATGCTTTTTTTAAAATCTATGGCTTTATAAGGGCAAAGCTCGTGGCAGCAAAAGCAGGTTATACATTTTTCGTATATTACGGAAGGCCGTTTTTCTTTATCTTTTTTCTCTATTGCTTGTACCGGACAGGATTTTGCGCAAGACATACAGCCAATGCACTTTGCGGCATTGATTATAGGTTTAACCCACAAAAATTTACCTAAAATTTTTACTATGGGCTTTGGCACAATATCAAGTTTACGCGCCTGCGGAAACGTAAAATTATCCAAATTGAAATTGCCGGGCAGATCCCCTATGATCGTCAAATGCTTTAAATCTTCGCTCGTTATGCCAAAAACTTCCAAAACGTGATTTTTTGCGGTCTTGTTGCCGCCTAAAATATCGAAGAGAAAAGCGTCAAGCATAAGAGTATCCGCGCAAGCAGCAACCATGTCCATTTTTCTGATTTTTCCGGAGCTGGGGCCGTTTCCTTCCATAGCCAAAATACCGTCTATCAAAGTAAATCTTATTTTATTTTTTAAAAACAAATAAATATTTGCCAATAACCGCGCAAAATCTTCATTTTTGGAAGCCAGCTTGTGGTATTCAACTTTTCTCAAGCCGGGAATAACACCGTAAAAATTCTTAATTCCGGCGGTAAACGTCATAAGAGTATGCGTTTTTAATTTCGGAAGATTTATTATGCCGTCGCAGTCTAAAACTATTTTTGAGAAAAGCGCTTTTTTAATATTGGCGTCATTAATATCGATTTCCCTAGAACCTGCCGCTTCAAAACTTACAAGTTCGGCGTTTTCTTCCTTGCAAACGTCGGCAATTCCCGTAACTTCCCAGAGATTGTTTATGTCCTCAGAATATACTCCGCCCGGACTGTCTCCGACCACCGCAACAGCGCCCGCGCTTTTTACAAGCCGTATAATTCCTCTTACGATTTCAGGGTGCGTCGTAACGGCCTTATCCGGAGTTTTGGGACTTAACAGGTTTGGTTTAATAAGTATTTTTTCGCCGGGTTTGACAAAAGAAGAAATGCCGCCAAGAAGATCTACCGCTTCTTTGACGGCATTTTCAGCCATATTATAATCAGCGCGCTTTAACAAACTTATTTTTGTCATTTTACCGAGCCGCCGCCTCTTGAATATTGTCGTCTTGTTTGTTCATTCTTACGGAAATAATCTTGGAAACGCCGTGTTCTTCCATAGTCACGCCGTAAAGTATGTCCGCCATTTCCATAGTGCGTTTATTGTGAGTTACTACCAAAAACTGCGTTTTTGACGCAAACTCTTTTATCATAGCTATATATCTTCCGACATTCGCGTCGTCGAGCGGAGCGTCTACCTCGTCAAGAATGCAAAAAGGCGAAGGTTTTACCATAAAAAAAGCAAAAAGAAGAGCGACTGCTGTTAAAGCTTTTTCTCCGCCGGAGCAAAGCGAAATATTTTGAAGTTTTTTTCCGGGCGGCTGCGCGTAAATGTCCACGCCGCTTTCCAAAAGATTATTTTCGTCGGTAAGCATTAAATCTGCTTCTCCGCCGCCGAAAAGCTTTCTGTAAAGTTCTTTGAAATTCTCTCTGACGACGTCAAAAGTCTTTTTAAAATTTTCTATTGTGGACACGTTTATTTTTCTAATGACTTCATGCAGATCTTCTTTTGCTTTAAGCAAATCCTGCTGCTGCGTAAGAAGGAAATTATATCTTTGCTCCAAAGCGTCGTACTCTTCCTGAGCGGCGAGATTGACCGCGCCGAGAGATTCCATTTTTCTTTTTATTTTATTTATTTCTTCGTGATTTACTTCGACTCCGTCAAAATCATTTTTTATTTCTTCGTACGGTTTGCCGTAAGTTTCAAGCAAACGTTTTTCCAAATCGTTTTTCTGGTATTCAAAATTTTTTAAATCCACCTGCATGGCGTTTATTTCGACGTTTAAATCGTCGACTTTATTTCTCATTTCATGCCATTGCGACGTTTTTGCGTCTATATCGTCTTGCAGATTTTGTTTGTCGGTCAATGAAACCTGTATCAAAGCGTCTTTTTGCGCCTGTTCTTCGTAATGACGTCCGATTTTTACGCTTTCAGTCTCCTGAGTAGTTAAAAGTTCGGAAAGTTTCGCCTCGTTTTCGGCAGTTTTGTTTACGGCATATTCTATCTGACGTTTTATGTTTTCGATATTGTCCTGAATATATTGCCGGCCTTTTTGCTTATTTTCCATCTCGGCGGCTTTTTTGTCCCACGCGCTTCTTGCGTCCATCATGACCGGCGCCACAGCTTCTTCATCTTTTCTGACGGAAATTATATCGTTTTCAATATTTTTCAGCTCTTCGTAAAGCCTGTTTTCTTCGTCGTCAATTCTTGCTATCTGTTCGTCAAAAACGAAAATTTTCTCGTTAAACGAACCAAGCTCTTCGGTTTTTAAATTTATTTCTTCTTTATGTCTGTTAATTTCTTCAACGGTATTTTGTATATCGTTTCTTTTCTCTTCTATCTGCGCCTGTCTGCTTTCCGCCTGCGTTTTGATTTTTACGGCGTCAAAACCGAACCTTTCTTTTTCCAATCTGGAACTTATCTGGTATTCGTTTATCTGCTCTATTTCGTTTTGAACGGAAGTTATAGTTTGTCTTATTTCGCCGCTTTTTTCCTGAAGCCTTTTAATATGCTCTTCGATCAAAACGGGTTTTTCAAAAGAAGATTTGCCTCCGCCCTGAACCACTACGTTTGCGTAAACTTTTGATCCTGAAACTATCGTATTTGAACAGACAAATCTGATTATTTTTTCATTCTCTGAAGAATATCTTATATATTTTATAAGTTCCGTAAATCCCATAGGCAAACCCATTGCCGACGAGTTCTGCCCTTCGGGAATTTTTTCTTCCACAATAAAAGAAAGTCTGCAAAGGCCGTTATCTTCCAAAAACTTTATAGCTTCCTCAGCTTTTAAAGACGTATCGCAGACGAGATAGTTCAGTTTTTCTCCTAAAGCGGAAGCTATAAGTTCGTCTTTATCGTCGTCGGAATCTATCAAACTGCTTACGGGGCCTCTTGCTATGCCTAAATTCAATACAGCTCTTATTGCCGACCGTATGGGATCTTGCTGGTCAAACTCACGAAGCGTTGCAATTCGCGATTCGTTTGAAGCAAGATTTTCTTTAAACGCGGAAAGGCTGTCTTCCAAACCGTTTACTTTAGATTCGTTTTCCGTTACGGTTTTATTTATTTCTTCTTTTTTGGATTCAAACGAAATCAAAGATTCGTTTGCAGCGGCAAGTTCGGCCTCTATTGCGGCAATTTCCAGATTCGTAGGTTCTATTTCACTTTCAAGCCTTGCGATTATCCTCTGCAAAGACGCAGTTTCGGCATCAAGATGTATTTTCGTCTCGGAAAATTCCGCCTTAGAATTTATCTGCGCTTCTTTTTCGGTCTCAAGTTCGGAAAGCCTTGCGCGTATTGCCGTTTCCCGCGTTTCCGCTTCAATGAGTTTGGATTTTATAAGATTGTAACGCTGTTCTTTTTCTTTATATATTTTTTCAAGGTTTTCGGTTTCTACGGCAAGAGAACCGTCATCGTTATTAATTGAATTTAACTGCTCTTCGTAGCGGACAATTTTTTCCCTGTTGAGTTCAAGTTCCTGCGAAATGTTTTCCTGTTCGGCTCTTATTTCGGCCTCTCTTTGCGACGAATGCTGTATTATCTGGTCGGAAACGCCTATCTGCGTTTTTATTTCGCTGAGTTCTCTGTTGATGTTTACGTACTGTTCGTTTTTGTCGTCTAGGGAAAGGCGCATTTCCTGAATGTCGGCGTCAAGGCGGTTTACTGCGGTATTATTTTCTTCAAATTCTTTTATTTTTGGGTCAAGCTCTTTTTTAAGCCTGTCAATTTCATTATTTCCGTAAGAAACATGCTGTACAAGCGCCGCGACTTCGTATTTCGCAAGTTCTTCCTGATATTTTTTATATTGTTTGGCTTTTTTTGCGGCAATGTCTAAAGCCGTTATCTGTTGTTTATGTATAGCTAAAGCGTCCGACAAACGCGACATGTCCGCGTCGATTTTCTCAAGCCTTCTGAGAGTTTCCTCTCTTCTGACTTTATATTTTGCCACGCCTGCCGCTTCTTCAAAAAGTTCTCTTCTGTCTTCGGGTTTTGCTGTAGTGAGGAAATCTACTTTTCCCTGCTCTATAATGGAATATCCGTCGGAACCTATGCCGGTATCCAAAAACATATCCTTTATGTCTTTAAGCCTGCACTGCGTTTTGTTTATAAAATATTCGCTTTCGCCGCTTCTGAAAAGTCTTCTTGTAACGGTAACTTCGCAATAATCTATCGGGAGGACATTTTGCGAATTGTCAAACGTAAGAGAAACTTCCGCCATGCCCGTCGTAGCTCTGGTCTGCGTGCCGCCGAAAATGACTTCCTGCATTTGCGAACTTCTCATTGATTTCGCGCGCTGTTCTCCCAGACACCAGCGTATAGCGTCCGATATATTTGATTTGCCGCAGCCGTTCGGGCCGATAATGCCCGATATGCCTTTTTCAAAACTTAAAACAGTTCTGTCGGCAAAAGATTTAAAGCCGCATACTTCAACTTTTTTTAAATACATTATTTTTTCCGTGATTTATTTTTATCGGTAAGAGGAGATTTAATATTCTTCCGGGGAAAGCCCCGAGTAAGCTTTTCTGAGCCTGTCCTGATAATCATCGCCATCGTCTTTCTTGAAAACCGTCGCTATCAAAACAAAAGCGGAATAAGCGCAAGCTGCAAAAATACATAGTTTCCCTATATTTTCACAAAGCCCGCTTATTCCGTTATTTTTGTTTCTTTTGCTTAGCATATTCTGCACTTCCTGGGGGAAGTTTCTAAAATTGCATTTCCGCTTGGATCGATAAGCCTTACCGCTATGGCATAGTCGCCCTTGGAAAAATATGTCCAATCAAACCACCAGTATCCCGCGTCATATCTGCAAGGCTGCCATTCGCCGTTGTTAAACGAAATTTCGACATAACCGTCGGGCGATGCGCCTACTCTTATGGCATAGTGGTTTCCGTATATTGTTTCCATTTCGATAGGATGGTCTATGATTATATATGCATCATTGTAGTTGCCGGCATTATTATTTGCTTCTGTTTTTATTTCTTTTACTTCAGTTACAGCTTTTGCTTTTTTGGGAGCAGCCGGCGCTTTTGTTGCAGCCTTTTTTCTTGTGGCGGTCTTTTTAACTGCGGGTTTCTTTTTTACTTCAATCTTTTCTTCATCAACAGCCGTAACTTTCTTCTTCGATACTTTCGTTGCCATTTTCTTTCCTCCAAGAAACTTTTTAATATATGGATTTTACAATTTTTTCACTATAAAATCAATCATTGTTAGTCGGCGTAAATGCTGTATTTTTTATATATTTTTCCGTTCATCATTTCGGCGGTGCGCTGCGTCATAACATTATCGTCCAAAACCCACGAGAGTTCGCAGTGGTTATACCCGTTTTTGAGCGCGTTTTTAAGACCTTTTTCATACATTATCGCTTCTATGCCTTTATGTCTGTACTCTTTTATGACTCCCATTACCATAAGTCTGAGACGGTCAATTTTGTTTTTATAATACAAGTATTTGAATACGCCGAAAGGTAAAAGGCTTCCGTTAAGTTTTTTTAATACCTGATTATAATCCGGCATGGAAATAAGCATTCCTACGGGCGCGCCCGCTACGGAAGCTATTATCACCATATCCGGATCGAGAAGAGGCTTTATTTTTGAAGCTAGCGCCGCAAATTCTTCGTCGCTCCACGGCACAAAACCCCAATTTTTTTCCCAAGCTCTGTTATATATTGATATTGCGGACTTTAAATCTTCGTCAAAAGTGTCTTTACGAAGCGACCTCACCTTTAAAGTCGGAAGTTTCTTTTTAGCCATTTGAACGACTCTTTCAAGCCGCCCTACTCTTGAGTCGCCCGTAACGTCCATATCATAAGCATAGAGTTCTTTAATTTTTTTCAATCCTGACTTCTCGGCAAGATCGAGATAATACTGCGGTGTATAACTCATCATGAGACTGGGAGGCAAATCAAACCCTTCGGACAAAAAACCCAGTTCGTCATTGGTCGAAGGGTTCATCGGCCCCATCATTTTATTTACGCCTTTTTCATTTAACCAGTTTTTTGCAGCGTCAAAAAGAGCTTTTGCAGCGACGGCATTATCAATACATTCAAAAAAACCAAAAAAACCGCAATTGTCATCTTGAAAGTTTATATAGTTATAATCAATTATGGCCGCTATCCGTCCGATTACTTTTCCATTGTCGCCGTAAGCCAAAAAAAGCTGTTTTTTTGCATGAAGCCAGAAAGGATTTTTATCTTCCGACAATATTTCAATTACGTCGGATATAAGCGGAGGGACCCAAGCGCTTGTTTTGGAATAAATTTTCCAAGGAAAGCGGATAAACTTTCTGAATTGTTTTGAATTTTCAACTTTAGAAATTATCATATTATAACTCACTTTATAACGACAATTAGTAATTAGTAGTTAGTAATGAGTAATTAACGGCAAAAACAAAGGCAACGACATAACGGCAACAACGACTACCCCGTCACTACCAAAGAGACTATGTTTGCGACAGCAAACCTCTTAAATTGCGCGAAAGCGCTCCTAAATTACTAATTACTCATTACTAACTACTAATTATGAGATCACGCCTAGGGCTTTTCCTACTTTGGAGAACTTGTCAAGGATGAAATCCAGATGTTCGTCCGTATGGGTTGCCATGTAACTTGTTCTTATTATTGCCTGCCCTTCAGGAACTGCCGGCGTTACTACCGGCGAAGCAAATACGCCTTCATCAAAAAGCATTCTCCACATTTTAAAAACCGTTAAATCGCTTCCTACGGTCAACGGTATTATCGGGGACTCGGAATTGTTTGTTTCATAGCCCATAGATTGAAAAGCCGCTTTCATTTTCTTGGAGTTTTCCATAAGCTTTTTTCTTCTTTCCGGTTCCTGAACTACCAAATCCATAGCCGCGTCTATCGCGCCTACGCACGCAGGCGGAAGGCTTGCCGTGAAAATCATCGGTCTTGCAACATGTTTTATATAATCTGTCACTTCTTTTTTGCTTGCTATAAAGCCGCCTATTGACGCCAAAGATTTTGAAGCCGTTGCCATTACAACGTCAACGTCTTCCTCCATATTAAAATGCGAGCCGGTACCTCTTCCGTCTTTACCGATGACTCCTAAAGAATGAGCGTCATCTACAAAAACTCTTGCTCCGTATTTTTTTGCAAGCTTGGAAATCTCTGGAAGGTTTGCTATGTCGCCTTC
This sequence comes from Endomicrobium sp., assembly GCA_031264895.1. Lineage (GTDB taxonomy): Bacteria > Elusimicrobiota > Endomicrobiia > Endomicrobiales > Endomicrobiaceae > Endomicrobium_B. The sequence continues at coordinate 8,472 of JAISDI010000125.1, forward strand.
CATGCTGAATACCCCGTCAACAACTATAAGCATACTTTTTCCGTTATGTTTGGCAAGAAGTCTCTCTAAATCCTGCATATCGTTATGTCTAAACCTTACCATTTCACCGAAAGCAAGGCGGCAGCCGTCAATAATAGAGGCGTGGTCAAGTTTGTCGGTTACGACAATTTCGCCTTTCCCGACCAAACTGGAAATTGCTCCCAAATTTGAATGATGCCCCGTTGTAAAAAGAAGCGCTGACTCTTTATTTACAAATTTTGCGAATTTGCTTTCAACTTTTTCATGTAAATCGCATGTTCCGTTAAGAAGTCTTGAGCCGGTTCCTGAAGTCCCGTATTTTTTCGCGGCTTCTATCGAGGCTTCTATTACTTTAGGGTGGCCGGCAAGCCCTAAATAATTATTTGAACACACAACGACTTTTTTCTTCCCGTCAACCACGGTTTCCGGCCCCTGCTGGGATTCTACTCTGTGGAAGTATGGATAAAAACCTAATTCTTTAAGATTGTTGGCATCGTGGAAATTAAAACATTTCTCAAAAATATCGGAACTCATTGAACGGTCTCCCTTTTTTGCATACTAAAAGAATTTATTATTTAAATACCAATTGTATGTTATTTTCGAAGCAATTTCAAGCTTGGTAAATTCGATGCCTAAATCGGCGCGCGCAGGTAGATTGTCGGCAATCCAGTACTCCTGAAGCATCTCTTTTATTTTTTGCTTGTTAAGCACTGCCGGCTTCTTAGTTATATATGAAAACGATTGCGCGGCCATACCCGCAAACTTAAAAACAAAGTCTGGAACAGGTATAGGCATTGCCGTTCTGCCAACGGCCTTTGAAATCGCCTGTCCCACTTCAGACCAAGTGTAAGGCGTTTCCTCAGCCAGATAATATGTCTTATTATCACTATTTTTATTATCAATACATGCGGCGACTGCTTGGGCAATATCTTTTACATAAACAAGCTGCAAAATTCTTTTCTCAACCGTAAACGGCCTTAAATGCTTATTTACAAGATTAAAAAATATAAAAATATCTTTGTCTCTGGGGCCGTAAACCGAAGCAGGCCTTAGTATTGTATATGAAACTCTTCCCGAAAACAGTTCCCGTATTTCTTCTTCAGCTACGATTTTGCTTAAACCGTAGTCCGAAACCGGCGTTTCTTCTTCGTCAAGTTTTTTAGGATTTTCCGAACTGCTTGGCCCCATGGCCGCTTGGGAAGAAATAAATATAAATTTTTGCAAAGAAGGGTTTATTTTTAAAACGGCATTACACAGATTTTTGGTATACTCAACGTTAATTTTAAAATAATCTTCTCTGTTAAAAGCTCTTACGCTGCCTGCGCAATGCACTATTACGTCAATATCTTTTACGCATATTTCCAAAAATTTTATGTCGCTTAAATCGCCGTATTTAAAAAAAACGGGCAGATGGCTTATCCATGATAAATCGGAATTTTTCCTTACAATGCAGGTAACCTGATACTTTTTAGACAACATCATTTCAACTATATGACTTCCCACAAATCCGTTAGCTCCGGTAACCAGTACCCTCAGCATATTTTGTCCCCCCCTGTCGCATATCAGCAAATTCTCGGCAATTGTTCCATATCAATATTAAGAATTCTTCTAAGTCCTCCGGAAACTGTTTTTACCCACACGCCTTTAGGCTCTTTTACAACTTTTCCTATAACTTTCGCTTTTTTCCCTAAATAATTTTGTTTGTACGCTGAAATAACTTTTTCCGTATCGGCTTCCTTCTGCACAGAAATCATTTTTCCTTCGTTAGGCATATACAGAGGATCAAGCCCCAATATCCTGCAAAATGCCGCAACATTGTCCGCCACGGGAATTTTATCATATTCTATTATTATGCCTGCATCGGAACTTTCGGCAATTTCGTTAAGCGCCGCCGCCACGCCGCCTCTGGTAGGGTCTCTCATAACGTGAATTTCGGGACATGCTCTTAAAAGGCTTTGCGCCAAACCGTTTAAACAAGCGCAATCGCTTCTAATATTTGATTTTAAACCCAAATCGTTTCTTGACATCATAATGGCCGCGCCGTGTTCCGCGATATTTCCGCTTATTATTATAGTGTCGCCGCTTTTCGCATTTGAACCGGAAAGATCAATTTTTTCGCCGATAATTCCTATGGCGCTTGTATTTATAAATATTGCGTCGACTTCGCCTTTTTTTACGACTTTCGTATCTCCGGTCACGATATTTACGTCTGCTTGTTTTGCCTGTTTTGCCATCGAACAAGTTATTTTTTTAAGGTCTGCTACGGAAAATCCTTCTTCAATAACCGCAGCGGCGGATAAAGCTATAGGTTTTGCGCCCATCATCGAAATGTCATTGACGCTTCCGCAGACTGCAAGTTTGCCTATGTCTCCGCCTTTAAAAAAAACCGGATTTATTACGAACGAATCCGTTGAAAACGCAAGTTTTACGTTTCCGGCTTTAAGAACTGCTCCGTCGTCAAGAGCGTCGAGCATTTTATTTGAAAACGATTTCTTAAAAATTTTATTTATCAGCTCTTTGGATGCGTTCCCACCGGCTCCGTGAGCTAAAGTTATTTTATCCATTATATTTACCGTATTTGTAATATGCGCTGCAAACGCCTTCCGAAGAAACCATACACGGCCCCAAAGGCTTTAGCGGAGTACATTTTTTACCGAACAATCCGCAGCCGCATGGGTTTATTTTTCCTTTCATTATGTCGCCGCAGCGGCAAAGTTCTTTTCTGCTTTTTTCTTCTTTTATTTTAAATCTTATGTCCGCGTCAAACGCGGCATATTTTTTTTTAAGCCTGAATCCGCTTTTTTTTACGGTTCCAAAACCCCGCCACTCGTCGTCTTTTAAATCAAATATTTCCAACATTAAATTTTTGGCTTTTACGTTTCCTTCTTCGCTTACCGCAGTTTTGTACATATTTTCAAATCCGCAAATTTCAGATTTTGTATTCTTAACTAAAAACTCTACGGCTTTTACGATTTCGTCTTTTGAAAAGCCCGCAACAGCGCACGGTATTTTATATTTCTCGGGTATATATCTGAAACTGCGCGCTCCGGTTACGCAAGCAACGTTGCCGGGCAGGATAAAACCGTTTATGTCAAAATCGCCGTCAGACATAAGCGTATCCAAAGCGGGAAAAACGCTTTTGAACATTGAAAACACCGAAATATTTTTGATTTTATTTTCAAAAGCTTCTTTTATCACGGACGCCGCGGCAGGCGCGGTAGTTTCAAAACCTGTCCCGATAAATACGATTTCTTTGTCTGGGTTTGCTGTGGCTGTTTTTAAACAATCGTATACGCAATAAATCACCCTGATATCCGCTCCGTTTGAAATTTCCGTTTCCAGCGACGAAGTAAAAGCCGGAACCCTTATCATATCTCCGAAAGCCGTAATAATAATATTTTTATTTTTTGAAAGTTTTACGCATTGTTCCAAACGGGCTGAAGGCGTTACGCAAACGGGACATCCCGGTCCGGAGATTAACTCCGCGTCTTCAAAATAATCGCGCAGACCGTACTTTGCTATGGACATTGTATGCGTGCCGCACACTTCCATTATTTTTATTTTTTTGGATTTACCCGCCACGGTATTGTTCCCTTGCTTTGTTTGACCATTTATCTATTTTTCCCGGATGAACAAAGGAGCGGCATTTTTTAAAAGCGTCTTGAAGCAAATCCGTGACGATAAGCATATCGAAATGTTCCTGCCTGAAAAAATCTTCCTCAACGCTTTTCTTCAAAAAGTTTAAAAAATCGTCAAAATACCCGTTTACGTTTATCAAAGCGCAGGCTTTTTTGTGTATGCACAACTGCGACCACGTAATCACTTCGGCAAGCTCGTCGATCGTTCCTATTCCGCCCGGAAGCACAAAAAAATAGTCGGCAAGTTCATACATAGTATTTTTACGTTCGTGCATATTTTTTGTCACAGCCAGCTCGCTTAAACCGTTGTGGCAGACGTCAAGCTCTTTAAGATGCTGCGGAATAACGCCCGTAACTCTCCCGCCGTTTTCAAGAACGGAATTCGCAAGAACGCCCATAAGCCCGATATTTCCGCCGCCGTAAACGAGTTCGGCATTTTCATTTGCAATAAGCCTGCCTAACTCAGCCGCGGTTTCTCTGAATTTTTTATCTTTTCCCAAACTTGCGCCGCAAAAAACGCACACTTTTTCGCTCACTTATATCAACCCCGATTCTTTAGACGCCGATATAATATCTAAAGCGTCTTTCTTTGAAAGCTTATTTATGGCAAAACCGGCGTGTACTAAAACGTAATCGCCGGTTTTTAATTTATCTAACAACATTATTTTTATTTCAGAAGTAATTCCGCCAAAATCAACTTCAGCCGTGTTTGAGTCGACTATTTTTAATATTTTTCCGGCTGTCGCAAGACACATTTTACCTTTTTGCCTTGTATATCTGATCATAAGCCTTTTTGGCTTCCGAACGCACTTCCTTATTTGAATCTTTGCCTGCAAGCCTGCTAAGAGGAGTTAAAGCCGAACTTGCGGTTTTACCCATATCCGAAAGCTCTGTTATAGCTCTCAGCTTTACATCTGCATCATTATGGTTAAGAAGATTTATGAGTTCGGGAACAGATTCATTTGAAGGTTTTCCGATTTTTGTAAGAGCATTTGCCGAAGCCGTTTTGATTGTATGATTTTTATCCTGAAGCAAAGGTATTAACACGGGAACCGCATCATTAGCCTGACTGCCCATAGCGGCCAAAGCGTCTATCGCGGCAATTCTTATTTCGAAAGGATTTTTAGCATCCGTCAAAGCTTTTAATTCGGGAACTTTACTTTTCGCCGCAGGGCCGATATCGGCTATGACTTTTTTGACCAAATCTTTTATTTCATCTTTTCTGGTAAGCATTTTAATCAGCGCGGGAACGGTTTCGTTGGCTCCGCCTTTTAAAGCTCCGAAACTTTTTACGGTTTCTTCGACGACTATCAAATTATCATCATGAAGACGGGCGATCATTTTATCGATCACGCCGGCTTCTTTGAGATTGGCTTCATTGAAAGTTCCCAGCGTTTCCAGAGCGGCTTTTCTGATACCGAAATAATCGTCGTCAAGATACTGTGCGACGGTTGCCGCAGAGAAAGAAGCCGGTCGTCCTATCCTTGTCAGAGCATTCAAATGGTCTATTTTTACGTAATTATTTCCCTCGGCAATACGTTTTAATATTTCGTTTATCACTTCGGTTTTTCCGTTTCCTATATCTTTTATTACGTCTGAAGCCATATCTCTTACATTCTTGCTGTAAGAAAGCATCGAAACCATCTCTCTTATACCGTAAGCGGGATTTACTTCGATAACCTTTTTATATCCCTGTATAGCTCCGGAAAAATCTTTCTTTATAAGCTTAATATCGGCAACGGACTTTAAAACGGATATATCGCTGGGATTCTTTTTAAGTATAGCGTCATATACGGCCAAAGATTCATCGTATTTTCCTTCTCTAAAAAGGGTATTTGCTCTTTCAGGGGTATTTTTTTCTATACATGCAAATAAAAATAATGCGCTTAAAAGCGCAAAAGATAAAAACCTACATTTAACCGTCATACAGTGCCTCTTTTTACATTTAAAAAATTTTACTTATTCATTATACCAAATACTTATTTATTTTTCATAAACAAATTACTCATATAAGCCTGCCCGAGACATATTCCGCCGTCGTTTAGCGGAATTTGTTTATTATAGTAAATATCAAAACCTAATGACAATAACTTTTTTCTAACGGCATTCAATAAATATATGTTTTGAAAAACGCCTCCGCCAAGCGCTATTTTTTTAATTTTATATTTCATCGCGGTCTTTACAACAATATCGACAACGGTATTATGAAATTTAGAGCTTATGACTCCCGCCAAAACCCCTTTTTCAATATCATTCAAAATGCCTTTTAATAATTTTGAAATATTGATTATGCCGCTTTCCATATCGTATTTATAACAGCTCGGAGTTTTATGCGCCGCAATTGTTGATTCCAAAGCAACAGCCGCTTCAGCCTCAAAAGTAGACACATTTTTGATCCCCGTCAAAGCGGCGACAGCGTCAAATACTCTGCCTATGCTTGAAGATAGAGGCGAGTTAATATTATTTTCGGCCATTTTGATTATTGTCTTATAATCATATTTTTTCAAGTGTTCGGGCATATTCTCCAAAAGATCATATTTGTACAAAAGCGATACCGCGCAGCGCCATACCTCTTTTGTACAAATATCTCCGCCGGGAAGCTGAAAATAATCCAGATGTCCTGCCCTTTTGAATTTTTTCCTTGAATATAAGATAAACTCTCCGCCCCAGATATTTCCGTCTTCGCCGTAACCATTGCCGTCAAAAATAAATCCCAAAACATTTCCGCTTAAATTATGTTCCGCAATTACCGAAGCCATATGGGCATAATGATGCAAAGCAAAATTTACTTTTTTATAATGTTTCTCGGCATACGCTCTTGAATGATATGCCGGATGAGCGTCGCAAACGGCCATTTTTGGATTTATATCGAGGAAAGATTTCATTTTATTTACGCTTTCGTCATAAAATTTTAAATTTGCGTTCTCTTCCAAATCTCCTGCATACTGTGAAAGATAAGCATTGCCTTTTCTTACAAAACAAAAATTATTTTTCAAATCTCCGCCGGCGGCGAACATATCCGCAGATATGCCGGTTTTTACAGGTACCGGAACATATCCTCGGCTTCTTCTTATGATTATTTTTTCTTTGCAGCCGGGCAAAAACTTCACTATAGAATCGTCCAATCTGTTTTCTATGTCCCTGTTATGAGTAAGAAAGTAATCTGCAATTTCCCGCAGATTTAGAAAAGCTTCTTTTTCGGTTGCAGATATGGGTTCATCGCTCTTATTTCCGGATGTCATAACAAGAAGAGGTATCTTTGCCGTCAACAGATGATGAAGCGGAGCGTACGGCAGCATTATACCCAACGACGAATTATCTGGCGCAAGCGTATCCAGCATTGCCATGTTATTTTTTTTCTTTAAAAGCGCTATCGGAGCGCTTTTTGACAGAAGTTCCGCTTTTTCATATTTGTTTATAAAACAAAGTTTTTCGGCGGTTTTAATATCTGCCATAACCGCAAAAGGCTTATAAGGCCTTTGTTTTCTTTTTCTTAATTTTTTCACTGTATTAAGATTTGAAGCGTCGCAGCACAGATGATAACCGCCAATGCTTTTGACGGCCAAAATTTTACCTTTTTTTAAAAGCCGGACGGCATCGCACAAAGCCTCGTCACGACGCGATAAAAGTTTTTTATCGGCATTAAACAAAGACAATTGCGGCCCGCATTTACCGCACGCATTAGGCTGAGCATGAAATCTGCGGTTTGAAGAATTGTTGTATTCTTGAAGACAGTCGCCGCATAGAACAAACTTATCCATTACGGTATTTTTTCTGTCGTAGGGAAGTTTCTTAATTATCGAAAAACGAGGGCCGCATTTTATGCAGTTTATGAACGGGTACGAATGCCTTCTGTCAGAACTTGAAAAAAGTTCCTTTCTACAATCGTCACATAAAGCCAAATCCTGTGGAAAATCAGAAGTTATTTCGGTATTTTTGCTTTTTATGATTTTAAATGACGCGCATTTTGTTTGAATTGTTTTTTTGATCGTATATTTTGCGTCAAAACCTGATTTTTTTAATCCCGCAACAAACTTTTTCAAACTGCTTTCTTTTCCGCATACGGCAATCTGCGCGCCTAAACCCGTATTGCGAACAAACCCCGTCAAATTATTTTCAACCGCAAGATTATAAACAAAAGGTCTAAACCCCAGCCCCTGCGCCGTCCCTGAAACTTCGATTGAAAGACTTTTATTCCCCTTCGATGTTTTTAACATACACTTCATGTCCCGAAACGATCTTTATGTCATTTGCCCCGCAATGAGGACAAGTCAAATGTTCCATCTGCGAAGGTTTTATCTGCTCAAAACACAAATTACACTGCGCCGCAAGCGGCATAATTTCATATTCCATCACGGCATCTTTTGCAATATCGTTCTCGGTAAATATATGATCGACAAAAGAATGATTCAAAAAATCCTTTTCAATTCCGGAAGCGATTCCCAAAACCACGATGATCTTTGTTATCTTCTTCAAATTATTCTTTTCGGCCTCGCTCAAAACGACCCGCCACAAATCCCTTGCGATCCCATGCTCATGCATCTGCATTATCCTCCTATATTATTTTAGGGTGTGTTCACACAAATTATTATACACTATTTTCAAACGCGCCGATATGCTTATCGTTAATTTGCTATAATTTTCAAACTTAAAAGCAAACGGGGTTTTAAATGTTTTTTTATGCCGATTTACACATACATTCAAAATATTCGCGCGCAACAAGCAAAAACTGCACATTGGAAGAGCTTGCCTTGTGGGCTCAAAAAAAGGGATTAAGCATTATATCAACCGGCGATTTTACTCATCCCGCATGGTTTAACGAAATAAAAGAAAAACTTGTCCCCGCAGGCGCCGGCGTTTTCAAACTGAAAGACGATATTGAAAACAAAATTCTAAAAAATGATCGAAGCGTAAAATTTTTGTTATCGGTAGAAATATCGACAATATACAAAAAAGGCGAAAAAACGAGAAAAGTTCATCATATCGTATTCGTTCCGGATTTAAAGAGCGCGGAAAACTTGAGGCAAAAACTTGCAGCCGTCGGAAACATCGCTTCCGACGGACGTCCGATACTCGGGCTTGATTCCAGAAATCTTCTTGAAATCGTTCTTGAATCCGGAGAAAATTCTTATATAGTTCCGGCGCATATCTGGACGCCGTGGTTTTCCGCATTAGGTTCGAGGTCGGGTTTTGATTCGATAAAAGATTGTTATGCAGACCTTTCGGAACATATATTCGCCGTAGAAACCGGATTATCTTCCGACCCCGAGATGAATTGGCGGGTTTCAAGCCTCGATCAATATAGACTTATATCTAATTCCGACGCTCATTCCCCTTCAAAGCTTGCCCGCGAAGCCACAGTTTTTGATATAGATCCAGACTATTTAGTTATCAAAAAAGCGCTGCAAACAGGCGAAGGATATTCCGGCACAATAGAATTTTTCCCCGAAGAAGGAAAATACCATGAAGACGGCCACAGAAAATGTGATATTTGCCTAAGCCCGGAAGAAACGGTGAAACTTAACGGAATTTGTCCCGTATGCGCCAAACCGATGACGATAGGAGTTATGCACAGGGTCAATGAGCTGGCTGACCGCAAAGGCAAGAATTTGATAATTCCAAAAACGGCGGGAAAATATTTAAGCCTTGTTCCTTTAGCGGAAATTCTTTCGGAAATTATGCAGGTCGGCGTCTTAAGCAATTCGCTAAATAATGCGTATGAAAACTTAATACGTAAATTGGGGCCGGAACTGTCTATATTAATAGACGTACCTATACAAGATATATCAGATCATTCCCCGCTGCTCGCAGAAGCAATAATGCGCTTAAGAGCCGGAAAAGTTATAAAACAAGCGGGTTTTGACGGTGAATACGGCGTAATAAAATTATTTGAAAAGGAAGAACTTGAAAATACCAATTTGATGTTTGATATGGAAATTCCGGCAGCATTTGCAAAAAAAGAGGAAAAATTTGTCCGTCCGTATTATAAAAAAGAAGATACGCAGGAACAAAATCGTAAAAGCAATAATTATGTTAAGCCGTCTCTTGCAAAAAACGAAATATTGTCAGGCCTTGACGAACGCCAGTTAAGCGCAGTTAAAAGTACACAAAAGCGGATCTTAATAATCGCAGGCCCAGGTTCCGGAAAGACAGCAGTATTGACAAAACGTATTGCTTTTACAATTTCAGAAAATATTATTCCGGCCAACAACTGCCTTGCAATAACTTTTACCCGCAGAGCCGCCGACGAAATGCTTGAAAGACTTAGTCTTTTGCTCCCTGAAAACTATTCAAGTATCAACATCCATACTTTTCATTCCTTATGTTTTTCAATTTTAAAAGAAAACGCCAAAAATGCCGGACTGAGCGAAGATTTCAAGGTAGCAAGCAAAGAAGAAATGAATTTATCAAAACCGGATAATACGCTAAGCTTCGACGATCTGCTCATTTTTACGTTAAAACTTCTCAACGATAATCCAGATATAACAGATTCATACCGGAACAGATTCAAATATATTTCGGTAGACGAATATCAGGATATCGACGCAACCCAGTATGAACTAATAAAATTGATCGCTCCTTCAAATGCAAACTTGTGCGTAATAGGCGACCCAAATCAGGCAATTTACGGATTCAGAGGAGGAGACGCAAAATTTTTCAACAACTTTACCAAAGACTACCCTGACGCCGATATAATCAATTTAAAAAATAACTATCGTTCCACAGGTACCATAGTCAATGCTTCAAATCAAATAGTTGATTCGCGCGATATAATTTCAAAATATGACAAACCTCATGAAAAAATTACCATACACGCCGCGCCGACAGACAAAGCCGAAGCCGAATTCGTGGTCAGTACTATTGAAAACCTGATAGGCGGCCACAGTTTCTTTTCTATCGATACAAACAGATCTGCCGGCGAGGAAACCGATATGTCTTTTTCGGATTTTGCCGTTTTATACCGCGCTTCTTCGCAGCTTGAGCCTCTTATTGAAGCGTTTAAAAGATCCGGAATGCCATACGCAAAATTGTCAAACGATATGCTTTGCGATAAAAAACAAGTTATAAAATTGTTAAGCCTGTTAACAGACGACAATTTTGTTATCGAACAGCTTGAAGAACTTAATAAAGATTTCGCCGGTAAAATAGATGAAAACATTTTGCAGCGCTTCATGCGTCTTGCGCAAACTTATAAAACAAAAAACGAATTCATTCATGAAGTTTCTATGCTCTCGGAAATAGACACGCTGGATAAAAGAGCCGACAGAATTTCATTGTTAACGCTGCATTCTTCAAAAGGTCTGGAATTCAAATGTGTATTTATAATAGGTCTTGAGCAAGGCGTCATCCCTTTTTACCGCGCCCGCAAACAACCGGAAATAGAAGAAGAAAAGCGTCTATTATATGTAGGAATGACAAGAGCCGAACAAAGATTATTTCTGACGCGCGCCGCAAAAAGAAAATGGCTCGGAACATACAAAAAATTAGCCCCGTCGCCATTTTTAGAAAAAATAGAAAACGATTTATTAAGATCCAGCAAAATCGAAAAAGCCTTCAAAGCAAAAGAACAATCCCGCCAGCTTGATTTATTTTAATTTATTGACAACGAAAAAAGGAAATTGTTCGTCATTCCCGAAAGTTTTTATCGGGAATCAATTTTTACTATAGCAAAACAGCTTAACGTTGTCTCTTTTCTAAAACTTCGGAAATTCCCCCTTTTTTTAAAGGGGGTGGACGCGGAGCGGACGGGGGATTTAGCCAAAGGCTCTGACGGGGTATCAACCCCAAGAATGACGAGGTATAGCAAACAAACTAAATATTGTCCCATTATTTTCATACGTC
>JAISDI010000286.1 GCA_031264895.1 Endomicrobium sp.
TATTTTCCCGTTTTCATCTTCTAAGATGTCGGCGAACTCCTTTTTAACGCCGTCCCTGTCTATCAAAACGGTTTGTCCATCGCGAAAAAAAGTCAGGTATCCTCCGGAAATTTCGTTTAACTTATCTATAAAATAATTAATATTTTTTTCTTCATACGAAATTCCGGAAAGGTTTTTTTGAGCCAAGTTAAAAAGCAGTTCCGCCTTTTTAATGTCTGCGGCTTGGGAAGCCAGCGACAAAGCCAAAGCCTGAGCCGGAAACCCTGCCCTCTCTAAAGCGAGGTTTTCGTATTTTTTCAGCGTCGTTTCGGTTTCGCCGTATATATAAGGAGTGATTACCGCGTAAGAAATTCCCTTTCTCTTAAGAATTTCCGTTATGCCTTTGCTGTGATACCCTCCTGTAATAACGACGCTTACATTCTTTCCGGATGACAAAACTTCTTCAAAACTTTCGCCGCCGCGCAAAGAATTTTCTTGATTGTCTTTGATCCCTAAAACGTCGAGAAAAATTTCATTTCTTTTGTCATTTGCCAAATAGTATGCGTTTAAAAGCTCTAAATACGGACGCGCCGGCTTTAAAACGTCGCCGTAATAAGAATATTTTTTCCACAGGCTTTCGAATTTTGAAAACTTTTTTTGAAAATATTCATAGTCCTCAGCCGAAATCGAAGCGTTCATGAAATCCGCAAAGTACAAAGAGAAATCGCTCAAAAAAGATATTTCAAGTTCGCTTGTATCTTCCGAGAGAAGTATGCGTATTTCGTTTTCTGCGTTTCTTTCCTCTTTTATTAAATCTACGGGATTAATTTGAAGATATAAATTTTGAAGAGCGATAAAATTTTTAATTTCGTCGTCAAAATGGATATTTTGAAAATTTTCCGGCAGACTGTTAAGATATGAGAATATTTGACGGGCGTCGGTTAAGGCGGCGTTCTTAGGCAAAGAGGAAAAAGGAAGATTTTCTTTGGCTTTAGATATAATATTTTTAAAACTGCGTGAGAATTTTGAAATGTTAAATCGTTTTTGCAGCGCGCTGCTTTGCAAAAACAGGGAAGCGTTCGGATAATCGTAATATATTTGCGTTTCGGATAAACTGTGTTTTAAATGTTTAAACAAAACTTTATAATATTTTTCCGGAGGTATTTTGCCGTTTTTATAACGTTTTACAAATTCCGCAAACCTTTTGTTTTTGACGTTAAAATATTTGCTTTGGAGAAATTCCAAATCGTCGCAAACGGCATCGGTCGTTTTCTTATAAAAAGGCCTCAGCTCTATAATGCCGGCAAGTCTTTTAACGTTGATGTCGTGAATTTTTTCATCTTCAAGCCCCAGTATAAAATCTTCTTTGCCGTTAAACGCCGCATAATATTCGCTTGCGGTAATCAGTCCTTCGTTTAAAAACTCTTCTATTATATTCTTGTCTTTTATCGCGGAAAGCCAATCTGTGTTTACTCGTCCGTGTCCTCCTTCCGCAAAAACGTTTTTAATTCCGTACTTCTTTACCAAAATATCTATTATGGAATTAATATTTTTTTGAACTTCCGGATTTAAATGAAAATCCTGAATGTTTAAAATTAAATTTTTACCGCCATAATTTGCAAAATCCGTAACTTTGGCGTAATTTGCAAAAACAGCGTGATCGTTTAAAGGATTTACATTTGATTGGACGACCGCAGGATTTTTAAACGGAAACGCGGCAAAATTCTGTGCGCTTGCGGTAAAGATAAGAATTACGGATAAACATAAAGATAGTGTCTTTGAGCTTTTCATACATCCTCCCTAACCCCATAACCCCTATCCTCATTTTATTACCCCTTAATACCAATATAGCATATATGACATATATGCTATTTGTTGAAATATTATATTATCCGGTAAAAAATGTCAATAGGTTTTTAGAAATTTTTTCGGAAAAAGGCTTTCCTTGACAAAGATAAATATATTGTATAGACTTTTTACATAGTTTTCATATATGTTAAAAATATTATGAACTCAATTAAATATGTCGTAAAAAAAGTTATTACTCTTTATGCCGTTAAAATTATTGCATCAACCGTTGCAGTTTCTTTTCTTTTAACTTCGGTTTGCGCTTCCGCTTTGAGCGCGCTTATCGAAAAAGAACCTTCGCAAATTCAAAATTTAAATGATTTAAATTTAGATAATTTCGCTAAAATCACGTCGGAAAATTTTTCGGACGGCGGCGTTCTTGTCGTAAACGTACTGGACTTGCACTCAAATCCTTACGTTCAAAGAAATATTGCAAAAATTATTGAATATTTTGACAAAGAATACGGCGTTGAATCTGTATATTTGGAAGGCGCTTACGGGCAGGCGGACATTTCATGGCTGTCGGTATTAAACGGCGGCGATGTAAAAGATGCGGCTTTAAATTCCATGCTCGAATCCGGCAGGCTTACCGGTGCGGAATATTATTCTTTTTTAAGCGGACGATACAATATTATAAGAGGGCTTGAAAACAAAGAAGTTTATTTTGACAATTTGAAAAGGTTTGCTCAAATACTTAACGGCCAAAATGAAATTCAAACTCTTTTAAATGAAGCGGAAAAAGAATTGGAACGCGCAGCGCAAATGCATTACAATAACAAACAGAAAAAATTTGATATTTTGCAAAAGTCGTATAGTTATGGCAAAATAAGCGCGCGGAAATATTATAAAAGGCTGTTGTTGCTGTCGGAAGAACTCGGTATTGAAAAAGAAAAATACGCAAATGTCAGTTTATGCTCGGCTCTATCGGAGTTTGAAAAAGGGCTTAACTATAAAGAACTTCCGAAAGAGCTGAACTCTTTTTTAGTCCGGGTTCAAAGAATTATTCCTTATAAGCTGTATTTGGAAATTTCACAAGACCGGCAAGATTTATCAAACGACGGAAAAATTTTTGCAAGTCTTTCAAAAATCGTTTCCGAATACAATTTGAATATCTCAAAAGAATTTCCTAACCTTTATAAATTTCTCCAATATTTTGAACTGAGCCGCAAAATCAATCCTATCGGACTGTATAAAGAAGAAAAAGCGCTGGCCGGTGAAATAAAAGCCGGCTTTGAAACTAATGAAACCGAAACGCAAGCCGCAATGCTTGCCGAACTTTTTGGATATTATAAAGATTTCCTTTCTGCCGAAATCACGGCGGACGATTACCGGTATTATGAAAAAAATAAGGAAAGTTTTAAGAGTTTGTGGACAAAACTTGTGGGAAACGACAGGCTTTTACCGCTTTCGAAATACGAAAATTCGGCGGCGGATTTTTATGCCGCAAACGAAAAAAGAAACGATTATTTTTTAGAAAATATAAAACTTCCCTCAAAAAACGAAAAAACGGCAGTTATAGTAATAACCGGAGGATTTCACACGCAGGCTTTGACCGGCGAATTTTCAAAAAACGGCGTATCCAACATAACCGTAGTTCCCGGCATATCCGAAACTTCCATAAGGACGTCCGCGCAAAATTACCGCAGAATAGCCAAAGAGCAAAGCAAAGTTTTGTTTAACGCTTTGGCGGCTTTGCCTCTTTATCTAAGCCCGGAGGAAATCAAAATAGCGGCTTTGGCTTCTTCCGTGAATTCTATAGAGGAAGCCAATAAAATTATAAGCGAATTTATAGACAAAAATAAAGATTCCGCCGGCGGCGTTAAAAATGCCGTTATAGAAAAAGGCGAAAACGGCGCGATTTTGCTGAAAATCGACGCCGGTTCAAAACGCATAACTTATTCCTACGACGAAACGAAAAAAGAATTTTTGAACCCGTTCACCGCGCCTTACAATGCCGAAACCGAAGGCAAAATAGAGATTTCAAAAACAAAAAAATTCTTCTTGCGGTTATTGCGGTTTATGCCGTATAAATTTTCTTTTCCCAAAATTTACGCGTCGGCAAAATATTTTGAAGACATGCCTTCATACGAACATTTTCAATCCGGCATATCCGGTTTAAAGAAAAACAAAATAAATTCTTTCGAATTCGACTTGACGTTCGAAGACGGAAAATTCGGCGTAAAAATCAAAGACGGTTTTATATCCGCAGAGCGCGTTTTAGACATTGTATCCGAAGGTAAAAAAACGTCCGTAATATTAAATATTCCCGATGAAAAAGCGGATTTTGATTCTTTGTTTAAAGAAGTTTTGCGTTCGCGCGCAAGTGTCCGTTTCGCAAGTTCCGACGCGGATTTTATCGCCGAATATTGCGTAAAATATCCCGACGCTTCATTTATATTTTCCTTGAAAGACGCGCGGCAGTATACCGATTTAAAAAATATAATTTCTCCGTCCGTCAGAAGCGTATCGGCAGATAAAAAAACTTATGAGGTTTTAAAGGAACGTTTGGGCGTCAAAATAAACGGTATTTTGACGGAAATTTTTATCAGAAGCCCGTCTGTCGACAATTACAATGATTATATCGGGGAAAATGAAAATTCTTTAGCTTTAATTTCGGAAAAACCGTTTGAGAAATATAAAAATTACGACGCCGCCCGCGCGGTTTTAGGAAATCTTAAAGCTCTGCCGGTCATACTGTTAATCTCAAATTTAGATCTTTTTAATTCTTTCTGGACGCTTTACATACAAAGACACGGACATCCTTTAAGTCTCATAAATATGGCTATAGCCTTGTGCGCGCCGTTCTATATATTGAGTTCGTTTTTAGCAAAAAATCTGAGTGAAAAGATAGGACACAGAAACGTTATCATAGAATATTTGGTATTGCAAATACTCGGAAGCGCGATGTTGTATTTAAGCTCCGTCTCACCTGTTTTTGTTTTGATTTTTATAATAATTCCCGTTTTTTCACAGGGAGGAATAGCCTCTTTGTTTACTCCGTTTATGCAGGCTTCGCTTAACGCTATAGGAAAAATCGACAAAGCTCCTGAAGTCGACGCCAAGAGCAGAAGCCTGTTGTGGATTTTTGTGGCGATCGCCATATTCTCCGGCGGCGCTCTGTCCGCGTCTATAGGACAAAGCAATGTAATTATAGTTTCTACGGCTCTTTTAACGACGCTGCTTGCCTATGTTATAGTTAATTCAAAAACCGTAAAGAAGGCTAAAGATTTTGTCGAAAAAGCTAAAGATAAAATTAAGATTAAGGCGAAGGAAAAAATCAAGAAAACGTTCCTTGATTTAAAAGAAATATTGAAAAATAAAACTCTGGCCGGAATTTTTACTTCCACTATCTTTATCGAAATACTTATGACAGCCGTAGTTGCCATAGAATCTCAATCCGTACTTAGTTCCTCCGGCTTTTCGGTTACGGCGATAGCGGGCATTTTATTTGCCGCAAACATAATACAAAGCGTTGCAAGCGCAGCGGCTTACACGTGGAAAATACCGCAGCTTATAAAGAAATCCGTTCCGAGAAATTTATTCTGGCTTTCTATTACAGCCTTGATCGCGGCGTTTGTTTTGATTGGAAATCCTTTATTATTTATCGCGTTTTATGCGGTCATCGTCATTTTTTGGACAGTATCCGTTACTGTGGAATCGTCGTACAACGCCCAAAATATACCCGAAGATAAAATATCGGCGTTCTATTCGTTCAGGCTGTTTTTTGACGCCGCAGTATCCGCCGTATTTAGCGTGGCCATAGCTCAAACCTCGCAGGGCAGTTCGGACGCCTCAGTTTTAGGCAAAGTAATTTTCGGAGCAACGGCGGTATCCGCCGCCGCGGCGTTTGCCATATCGGCGTTATACAGCGACAGAGGCTCAAAGAAATTAAAAATCTTTAATATAAAAACGGACGCCGTCCGTACGCGTAAAATTTTGCAGTCGGCGTAGAGGATATTTATTATGAAATTATTTTATGAAAAAACTTTTAACTTGCGCCATCCGGTACATGACGATTTGGACGAAATTATGAAGCTTGAAGAAAAATGTTTTCCCAAAGAACACAGGGAAACGGCAAAAACGTATGAAGGCAGGATTAAAGATTTTCCCGAAGGAGCGCTGCTTTTAAGCTGCAATAATAAAATTATCGGCAATATATTCGGCGAAATATGGAAAAAAGACAATTTTTCGTTTAATTTAAATCACAGAACGTCTGATTTCTTAAACAAAAAAGGAAATATTCTTTATATATCGAGCTTCGTTATTACCGCGCGATACAGAAAACATTTTCTCGGAGTATTTTTGTTAAAAGAATATCTTGAATATATGAAAAAATCGTTTCCGGCGGTTTCCGAATGCAAATTGCTTGTTTATAGAGGCTGGACAAGAGCTTTAAACCTCTATTTAAAATCAGGATTTTCCGTCGAAGATAAATATGAAAAATATATTATAATGAATAAAAAATTCAAGCCTGCCGCTTAATAAGCCGCTATAGTTAAAACAGCTCGCTGTCTCGCCAAGTAAGGTTACAATCTCGGCGGACGCATACACGACAGTTTGTTTGCTATATAAGCTTAAACATAAAAAACTCCCTTTGTTTTATACTTACAAAGGGAGTTTTTTTATTTTTTGTTTAAATTAATTTTCTTTGAAAAAGTAGCCTAAAACTTTACCGATGATTTCTAATTTTACGGTTTTTATCTCTGCGTCTTTGGAACTGTTTGTGTGTATTGCCGAAATGTTTCCTTTCTGTATGGAAATTTTTGCAATCGTATATCCCATATCCGTCTTAATAAGCATGTTTTTGTTATTAAGGGGACTGATCATCTTTTTTATTACGCAGAAAGAGTTTTTAGGAATTTCCGGAAGCATATTGTCGCAGTCAAAACGTACCGCAAAGGTCGCGTCTGAGAATATGCTTATCGGCAATTCAATAAAATCTTCATACTCTGTTTCTGCATATTTGAAAAAACCGTCTTTTTTTCCTTTTACAATATTCATAAGGGGAATATTGACGATTTTTGTAGGTATAGGCATACTGTAAGTAGCTTCAAAGCTCTCTATTATGTTTATACCGGCTTCTTTTATCGCTGTTATAATCCTGTCGATCTGAAGTCTGCTTAGAGGATGTTTGCCTTCAAGCCAATTTTCTACCGAGTTTACCGGAAGTTTTAATTTTTCCGCAAGCCACTTCGGCGTTTTGTCTAAATCTTTCAAAGCAAGACCCGCATTTTTTCTTACGACGGCTTCATTGCTCTTTGAATCATAAATAAGCTGTTCTTCGCTGACATTAAAAAACTTTGCCAATTTCGAGACTTCGTAAACATTCGGAGTTCTCTTTTCGTTCTCCCAATAGTTTACCGTAACACGCGAAATATTAAGCTCTTTTGCAAGTTCATCTTGGGTAAGATGTCGTTCTCTTCTCATTAGTTCAAGCTTCTTTGAGTTAAATTTTTTCATTTTCGACTCCGTTGACTTACCGCGACAGTTTTGATACTTTTATGTATATCACGGTTGTCTGAAATGTAAATAATGCGTTTCTTTTTAAGAATGTGCCGCTATTTTCTTTAAATACACACATTATTATATTATTATACTTCACATAATATTAGCACAAGTACAAATTTATTGCAACATTAACATTGAAATTTACTTGATAGTTGGATTATAATTATTAAAATGAAAAGAACATTTAAGCTTGCGTATATTATATCATTATTTTTGTGCTATTTGTCAAGTCTTTTTGCAAGTGAGCTTAAAATAACTAAGATATCTACTGAAAATAACAGCTATAATATAGTATTAAATAACGCGATAACTATCAATAATATTGCATTGAAAAATAAAAATGACATAAAAATTATAGAGTTTCCGGTTTATGTCGGGAAAGGTAAGATTTATGAGCAGTTTTCCGTTTTGAACAGAGAATATTCGCTGCATATGGCATCTTCGATTTTTGAAAACAAAATTTATGATTTTAAAGGAGAAACTTCTTTCAAAATAAATAAATTTTCGCCCGTAAAAAAAGACGGCAACATAAAAGCTTTTGCTTCCGTTATCTTTGAAGATGTTCTGGAAGTCGAGTGCAGGGTCATGAAAGGAAAAAGAGGTTTATGGGTCGCATGGCCGGCAAATAAAACTCCGGAAGGCTGGAAAGCGGATTTTATTTTTGTCGACAAAGAACTTAAAAAACGCGTCGAAAATGATTTGATACGGCGCTATCATAAAGAAAATGAAAGACAACAAAATAAGTAAAAATATTATCGACATTTTATCTTCGGTGGGATTTCCTGTAATTTCAGGCGGTCTTTTTATCGTCTGGGTGATATATTTTATTAAAAATCCGGTGATCACATTTCCTCTTATATCTATTATTGTTTTGGATTTATATTATTTTTCGGGGCGCGTACATGCCGGAGTTCTGGCTTCGTTTGCGTCGGCGTCGGCTTTGCTCGGAATCGCATTTATCGACGATGGTTTTTCATCATTTTTGGTTTTGCTGGAAGGCGCGCAGCTTGTCGCTTTTTATTTTGTTTTGAAAATGTACGACGATCATTACATTTCTATGAAAAACAGAATGCAGGAAGAGTACGAAACTCTGGACAGAGAAATAACGCTTAAAGATTCGGAGATAAAAGAAAATAGTAAAAGAACCGAAGCTATCATACAGCAGATGGACAATTTTCAGACATTGGGGAGAATAATTCAAACGTTCGAGGCTTCTCTCGACGAGCGGGAAATAATCTACAAATCCGGAGAGCTTGCCTCAAAATTCATCGGTAACGGCGAATGGAAACTGAAAAAAAACGTGTACGGAGACGTTTTTGCCAAGTATATAAAAACATCGGGAATTCCTTTGATCATTACCGATTTCTCCACAGACCGACGTTTCCCTATGCTTCAAAACAAGGATGTTTCAGTCATTGCGGTTCCCGTGGATGTCAACGGTTCTTTTTGGGGAATTTTGATAGGAACGTCGCCCGGAAAAAATGCTTTTCGTGATTCTGATCTTCGTCTTCTTTCTATCCTGTCCGGAATAATAAGCGCCGTATTGAACAACGCTTATCTTTACGTAAAAATACAGGAATTAGCTATTACCGACGGGCTTACGGGTTTGTATACGCAGAGTTATTTTAAAGAAAGATTGAAAGAGGAAATGAAACGCGCAAGAAGCAATAAAGTTCCGCTTTCAGTTGCGGTTCTGGACATAGATTTTTTTAAGAAGATCAATGACAGGTACGGACATCGTTCAGGCGACGTTATTTTAAGTCAGGTCGCGGCTCTTCTGAGGGGAAGATTCAGGGAGACCGATTTGCTTTCAAGATACGGCGGAGAAGAGTTCGGCGTCATAATGCTGCACACTGATGACGACGAAGCCGTAAAAATTCTCGAAGAGGTAAGAGCCGGCATTGAAAAGGAACGTTTTTTTCTGCCGATAGAAAGTTACAGCCCGATACAAGTAAAAATAACCGTCAGCATAGGTTTTGCCGGACTTGAAGTCGGCGGTACTGCCGCCGTTGAGGACGAACTTATAAAAAAAGCGGACAAAGCGCTTTATAAAGCAAAAAATTCCGGAAGAAACCGTACGGTAAGGTATGCGAATGAACAATAAATTTTTCAGGCTGTTTATCATTATTGCGGCATTGGCAATTTTATATTATGTCATACCGAAAGGGACGGAGATGATAGCGCTGTCGTATTGCGTTATGCTCGCCGGCCTTTATTGCGAAAGATTTTTTAGAGGAGCGGCGTTTGCCGGCAGTTTGCTTGCGTCTTTTATCATTATAAAATATGCCGGAGGGCACGTTTTCGTATGTGTTGCTTCCATAATACTTTTTTTGTCGGTCATTCCGATACCTTATTATTTCATGAACAAAACCAAGAAAGAAGAAAAAGAACTTTCTGCGGAAAATGCAAAACTTAAAGAAAGGCATACGGACATTCTTGCCGAAAATTTCCGCGTTTGCGAAAAAAGAAAAAAATATGAAGATAATATAGAACGCATTATGCAACTCTATATTATAGGAAGAGATTTATCTAAAAACGTTTACATGGAAGATTATGCAGATACCGTTTTAAGAGCAATAAGCGGCCGTGCCGGAGTCATAAACGTAAGCGTGTTTATGAGGGAAAAAGGGACATGGAAACCGCTGGCTTTTTCAAAGCTTTCCCTGAAAGAAGAATGGGTAAAATATATGTCCGATAACAAATATTCCGTTCTTGAAAAAGAAAGCGGCTGCGTTATGGCCGCCGCGCCGGCTTTTTGCGCGCCGGAAGAGAGCGTAGTTTTCTGGCCTTTAAAAATAGAACATGAATTGTTAGGCTGTATTCTGTTGACCGTTGAAAAAGAGTACGTTTCCTGTTACGTTGAAGAAGGGGCGATTTTCGGCCCTCAGATAGCGCTTGGCGCCAGAAGGGTAAATCTTTTTGCCGAAATGAGCGAACGTTCAAGAAATGATGGGCTTACGGGCTTGTATTTGAAAAGATATTTTATGGAAAGGCTGCGCTCGGAAATTCAAAGAGAAAAACGTTATGCCGGCGGTTTTTATCTAATTATGCTGGACATAGATTATTTTAAAAAAGTAAATGACAAATACGGACATCTTACGGGAGATAAAGTCTTATGTGCAATAGCTAAAATTCTCGTTGATTGCGTCCGCCCGGGAGATTTAGTCGGAAGATATGGGGGCGAAGAGTTTATAGTATTTATGCCTATGGCCACGCAATATGCCGCAAAAACCGTTGCTCAGGAAATAAATAATATGGTCAAAAATAAAAAATTCCATGAAAACGGCGAAAATTTTAACGTAACTATAAGCGCCGGCATAAGCAGTTACCCAAAAGACGGACAAACCATAGACCAAATAATAGAAGCGGCAGACACTGCCCTTTACAGCGCTAAGGAAAAAGGCAGAAACAGCGTTGTTTTATACGGAAGATAAGCATTTTTCCATTCTTGACTTGACCACCTTAAAAGGATATAATAACCGAGTATTTTCTTAAAGAATCAATAAATTTCTCTTGGGGGAAAAATGGCTGGCATTGTGCTTAAAAATGTTTGGAAACGGTACGGAAATTTAGATATTGTGAAAGATTTTAATCTTGAAATACCGGACAAATCTTTTTGCATACTTGTAGGCCCTTCCGGCTGCGGTAAGACTACTACTTTGCGTATGGTTGCAGGCCTTGAAGAAATTTCCGAAGGCGAAATTCTTATTGACGGCATAAAAGTCAACGACATGCCCCCAAAAAACAGAGACATAGCTATGGTATTTCAAAGCTATGCGCTTTATCCGCATATGACGGTATACGACAATATGGCTTTCGGCTTGAAACTGAGAGGTTACAGCAAAAAAGAAATACGGCAGCGCGTAAACGAAGCCGCAGAAATTTTGGGCATAAGCCATCTCTTGGAAAGACGCCCGAAACAGCTTTCCGGCGGGCAGAGGCAGAGAGTGGCAGTAGGAAGAGCCATAGTAAGAAAACCGAAAGTATTTTTATTTGACGAACCGCTTTCAAATCTGGACGCAAAACTCAGAGTGCAGATGAGAGCGGAACTTAAAAAACTTCACGAAAGACTTCAAAGCACAATGATATACGTTACTCACGACCAAACCGAAGCCATGACCATGGGCGACAAAATATGCGTCATGAAAGAAGGCGTAATACAGCAGATCGCAGGCCCTTTAGAACTTTATGACGATCCGGCAAACAAATTTGTCGCGGGTTTTATAGGAAGTCCGCCGATGAACTTTTTTGAAGTTGACGTGGTAAATAAAAATGGCGAACTGTTTTTGAATGAAGGAACTTTTGAAATAGCTTTACCCAAACAGCATAAAGATAAAGTCATGCCGCATTCCGGCACAAAAGTAGTTATGGGAATAAGGCCGGAAGACATATACGATAAATTGTTTTATAACCTTGCAAATAAAGAAGTCAGCAGTTTTAGCGCGACAGTGGAAGTTGTAGAGCCGCTTGGCAGCGAAATATATTTGCATTTAAATACGGGCAAAAACGCTTTAGTCGCCAAAGTGGACGCGCATAATCAGGCTAAAACTAACCAGATAATAGAGCTTGTGTTTAATCTCGGCAAAAGCCATTTGTATGAGCTTAAAGACGGCGCAAAAATCATTTAGAGGCAGTATGAAAAAGTTTTTGACGTTTTCAGCGGTTTTATTAGCATTGGCAATAAACGCATGTTCAAACCCCAAAGCCGACAAACCAGAACCTCCGGCGCCAAAACCCGATAACTACATTGACGCAGCGGCAGTAGCGGCAAAAAAAGCCGATTTTTACGTGCGGCTTGCTTTTGATTTGGCTGACGGGTATCTTTCGGATCAAAGCGTAGTGAGAAAGAAATACGGCAAAGACGCAAAATATGTTGAATCTCTGGATTTTGGACGCGCGAAAGATCTTGGAGAGATTTCTTCCTCAAATATAAGCAAACCTGTATTTAAGTATTGGTATAGAGATGAGTACAGTGTGGAAACCGTATTAATTTATCCTGATATACTGCCTTATCCTACAAGAGACACAAGAAGGGGATATGTTATGGGAAGGGCAGGCGGAACTTATCCTACTTATCAATATGACATAGAATTCACACAAACTGATCTTCCAAGAGATGAAGCATTGTTTTTTCCCGTACAATTTACGGCTCCGGGCTTTTTGGCTTCAAAAGGCGCGTCAATAAATATATCTGCGCCTTTTGAACTTAAAGTTGAAAGCTCTTTAGGGCCGAGAAGATTTAATGTTACGGTGGTTAATGTTTCCGGAATAATTAAAGTTGTCAAAGAGGGACATAAACCAAGCCCTGCAGACGAATTTATAATAAAAAGCGGGAAAATAATCATATCCGGCACGGATCCGGATTACCCTCATGCAATATGTAAAATTGAACTGGAATATTCAGATGACAAAGCCAACAATCCAAGTAATTTTACCGTTTCAAGCGGAACTGTAACTACTACATACACCTATAATATAGATAAAGATTCGGCGTACTATACCAAAGATTCGGAACCTTCAAGAAAATATTATGCCTATTGGGATTATCCTTTATGATATAGAAGTTTAAAAGTAAAAAGCTTTACCTCTTATCCGGTAAGGCTTTTCTTTTTATATAAACAAATTTGGAGAATAAGAAATGAAAAAACAGGACGTACAAAAACTTTTGAAAGCCGCACAGGAACCTTCGATCCTTGCAAGAAAAATGCACCCTTTTTATAAAGGAAAAATAGAAGTTTTGCCTAAATGCAGGGTCAAAGATTTTAACGATTTTTCGATATGGTACAGCCCGGGTGTGGCCGCCGTATGTACGGATATTAACAAAAATCCGGAACTCGCTTACGAGTACACGAATAAATGGAACAGCGTAGCTGTTGTCAGCGACGGCACAAGAGTTTTAGGGCTTGGCGATATCGGCCCGGAAGCAGGAATGCCGGTTATGGAAGGCAAAGCTCTTTTGTACAAATATCTCGGCGGCGTGGACGCTTACCCTATATGTCTTGACACAAAAGACGAAAAAAAGATTATAGAAACCGTAAAAATATTGCAGCCTTCTTTTGGCGGCATAAATCTGGAAGACATAGCGCAGCCGAAATGTTTCCCGATACTCCAAACTTTAAGAAAAGAATGCCGCATACCCGTATGGCATGACGACCAGCAGGGTACCGCGCTTGTAACGCTTGCCGGCTTTATCAATGCTTTAAAAGTAGTAGGCAAAAAAGCCGGAAAAGTAAAAGTAGCTTTAGTCGGCGCAGGTTCTGCAAATATATGTATAGCAAGGCTTTTAATGCTTTACGGAGTAAAGCCCGGAAATATAATCATGACGGACTCAAAAGGAACCTTGCATAAAGGCAGAACAGAACTTAAAAATTCTCATCCGGAAAAATGGGAAATGTGCGTAGAAACAAATGAAAAAGGCATTCAGGGACACATTAAAGAAGCTATGGAAAATGCCGATGCAGTGATAGCTCTTTCAACGCCCGGCCCGGACATTATAAAAAAAGAATGGATACAAGGTATGGCAAAAAATTCTATAGTTTTTGTATGCGCTAATCCGGTTCCGGAAATCTGGCCATGGGAAGCAAAAGAAGCCGGCGCCGCCGTTGTTGCGACCGGCAGAAGCGATTTTGAAAATCAGGTCAACAATTCTCTGGGTTTTCCGGGCGTGTTTCGCGGAACGCTTGACGTAAGAGCTTCAACCATAACAGACACTATGTGCATAACCGCCGCAACTGAACTTGCGGCCTGTATAGCAGACAATAAAATAAGGCATAATAAAATTCTTCCTACAATGGATGATTGGAAAATATTTCCGCAGGTGGCTGCTGCTGTCGGGATAAGGGCGATAAAAGAAAAAGTCGCGGGAAAGAAAATGTCAAGAGACGCAATATTTGATCAGGCCTCAGAAATGATAAAAAGAAGCCGAGGCATAACGCAGACAATGATGCAAAAAGGTTACATAAAAAAATATAAACAGGGCTAAAAATGCGTACTATCACTGCGGATACAATTTCTGCAGCCGTTGAAAAACTTTGCGCCGAAACAAATTTTGAACTGCCGAATGATGTTTTTGAAACTCTTAAAAACTTTGCTCAAAAAGAGAACGGCATTTCAAAAAATATCATGAACGAAATCATTGAAAACGCTATTATCGCGCGCGAAGAAAAAATACCTCTTTGTCAGGATACCGGAACGGCGAATTTTTTTATAAATCTCGGCAGCGACGTAAAAATTTCCGGAGGAAATATTTACGATGCCGTAAATAAAGGCGTTTGCGCGGGATATAAAAACAGCTATCTCAGAAAATCTATAGTTGCAGACCCGCTTGAAAGAAAAAATACCGGCGACAATACTCCCGCAAATATTTACATAGACATAGTTGAAGGCGATAAAATAGAAATATGGTTTTTGCCAAAAGGCGGCGGCAGCGAAAATGCAAGCTCGTTAAAAATGCTTGAACCTTCTGCCGGCTGGAACGGCGTAAAAGATTTTGTTTTGTCTGTAATAAAAGATAAAGGTAAAAATGCCTGTCCGCCTTTGGTAATCGGCGTTGCAATAGGCGGAGATTTTGCTTCCGCAGGCAAGCTTGCAAAAAAAGCTCTTTTAAGAGATCTTAATTCAAAAAACGCAACTCCTTTTTATGCCGAAAAGGAGCGGGAACTTCTTGAAGAAATAAACAATCTCGGCATAGGGCCTATGGGCATGGGCGGCAAAACTACGGCAATATCAGTTCTGATTGAAGTAAAACCCGCGCATATAGCTTCGCTTCCTGTTGCCGTAAGCATTCAGTGTCATTCATGCAGAAGAAAGAAAATAATATTATGAAAATAAATGTGAAAGATTTGGTTTTGAATACAAGCATAATTAAAGCCGGTCAGCAGATTTTTCTTTCCGGAACGATATACACAGCCAGAGACGCGGCGCATGCAAAACTTATAAAAATGCTTGAAAACGGTGAAAAACCGCCTTTCGAATTAAAAAACAGCGCAATTTATTATTGCGGCCCGTCTCCTGCAAAGCCAGGCGCAATAATAGGCGCCTGCGGCCCTACGACATCGGCAAGAATGGACATTTTCACGCCGCGAATGCTAGAAGAAGGCGTAAAAATTCTAATAGGCAAAGGCGCCAGAAAAGATTTTGTGACAGATTCCATAAAAAAAAATAAAGCTATATATTTGACAGCCACCGGAGGCGTAGCAGCCCTTCTTTCAAAAACCGTCAAACAAGCCGAAATCATAGCCTTCGAAGATTTAGGCCCGGAAGCAATATACAAATTGGAAGTAGAAAACATGCCCTTAACTGTTGGAATAGATTGTAATTAGTAGTTAGTAATGAGTAATTAGTAATTTAGGAGCGCTTACGCGCAAATAAGAGGTTTGCTTACGCAAACATATGTCATCAACCCACTTGAATTTTCTGCCACCCATGCAGTCATTCCGAACTTGTTTCGGAATCTGTTGCTGCAGTTGTCGTTATATTATGCCGCCTGCAAAGGCTAGACCCTGAAACGAGTTCAGGGTGACAGACAGTGTCGTGTCGTCGTCATCAACCCACTGAAATATAGTTAAGTTAAGGTAAAAGATCTTTTTTGTATTTAAAATGGGTGCTCCCCGTGTTAAGACCTCACGGGGCAGGCTACTAAGGAATAACAGCATTTCCGAGAATTTCGGGCATGACGACAAAAATGATTTCGCTAGTTTGTCATCCCGAAAGTTTTTATCGGGAATCCACTTTGCCGTTGCCGTTGTTTTTGTCGTTGCAGTTGCCGTTAATTACTAACTACTCATTACTAATTACTAATTATCTTTAAAGAGGGTTTTTATGTTTCTTGCATTAGACATAGGAAATACCAATATAACAATAGGGCTTTTTGAATTCGCAAATGGTAAATTGGCGAAAAGTCCGGTGAAAGTCTGGAGAATGTCTACGGCTAAGGGGCAGACTGCGGATGAATACGGCACTTTGCTTATG
>JAISDI010000268.1 GCA_031264895.1 Endomicrobium sp.
AGATCAAATCATGACTGAAATAAATAAGTGTCCGTACACAAACATTCTGGGCTGGTCTGTTTCGCGGTATGACAGATTTTTAAACTGTAATAGGCAGTATTTCTACGATTATTACCCGAAATACGATAAAGACGTGCCTTTTGAAAAATTGCAGTTTTTAAAGTCTCTTACGTCTAAAGCGCTCGAAACCGGAAACATAGTTCACGACATAATCAGAGATATGCTCCAAAGATTTCAAAAGAGTTCTAAGCCGATAAATAAAGACAAATTTTTTAAATATTCTTATAATCTTGCCGAACGTTACTGCAATGCAAAAACTTTTTTCGAGAGTTATTACAATAACGATTTAGTTTCCGTGCAGGAAATTTATGACAGGGTTAAACTCATTCTCGAAAATTTTATCGAAAGCAAACGTTTTGCTTGGATCGAAAAATATGCCGTTGCGGAAAGTTCAGAGTGGATCATAGAACCAGCAGGTTTTGGAGAAACGCGAATAAACGGCTATAAAGCTTTTTGCAAAGTCGATTTCTTGTTTCCGGTTGCCGATAAAATCTTTATAATGGATTGGAAAACCGGAAAACCCGACGAAGAAAAGCATTCAAAACAGCTTACGGGCTATTCTTTATGGGCAAACTACCATTTTGCAAAACCGGCAAGCAGCATCGAGCCGATAATCGTATATCTGTCTCCGGCATACAGCGAAAAAAGCGTCGCAATAGACGATAAAAAAATCGAATCTTTCGCAAACCTCGTCGAATCAGAAACCAAAGAAATGTACGGTTTCCTTTCCGATATAGAAAAAAACATACCTAAAGACAAAAAAGAGTTTCATTTGACCGGTTCTTCGTTTTTTTGCAGATACTGCAGTTACAGGGAAATATGTAAAGGCCGTTAAACTCTGAAGTAATAGGCTGCGGGAATGGACTTTTTTTCACAATATTACTATTTAAGTTTTTTCTGCGGATGCGCTTTTCTGTTTTTTGCGCTGTCGTGCTTTCTCGTATGGCGCGCAAATTTCGGAAAACTCTCCTATTTTTGGGCAATGCTTGCCGGATTTTCTTTCGCGGTCGTAAAATTTATGCGTATGTTTTCTTCCGGAGCGGATTTATATGACGGCGGAAAATACGCTCTCATCATATCCGCATTTTTTTATCTGGCGCTGTTATTCTTTTTAATATCGGCGCAAAAGACTTACCTCGGGACTAAACCGTTAAAAAACATTTTCAAATATTCTATAGTTTCATGCTCGCTGATATGCGCCGCCGCAGGATTTTGCTTCGGTTTGCAATGGTTTAACGCGGCGGTATTTGTTTTTATATGGATTCCGTCGGCGATAATAATGGTTTTGTCCGTGCGCAATATAGATAAGTCTGACAAATCCGAAGGACAAAATAATTTTTACATTGTCGTTTTCTTTATAATTTTTTGCATAGTTTTTTCCGTTTCCGAAGCGGGCATGATATTTAAATCCGGCGCGTGGTTTCAATCAATATGCAATATCATTCTTTCGGTAACGGTATTTGTCATAGCTTCAAAGGTTTTTAAGTTTTTTAAGGTCTCATACGAGAAGAACATAAAAATTTATGATTATATGCCGCTGTACTGGAGACATATACCGATAGGAAGCATACTGTTTGTGGTTTTAGTCGGCGGACTGTTTTTCTCGGTATATCTTGAGAACCGTTCCAGAGGAAATATAGAAAAAAACAGCAAAGCTATTGTTTCGGCTATAGCGGAAACCGTTTCCGCAAGACTAAGCAAGTCCGACAGAGTGAGCCTTGCGCTGTCTAAAACTCCTTTTGTAAAAGAAAGTATGTCCGATCCTTCCGATAAAAATAAAACTTTGATAAATAATATGTTTGAAGATTACTGCAAAACTTTTGGCGTTTTGATTATTTTTGCGTTAGACAATGACGGTAAAGTAGTCTTTTATTCGCAAAAACTCGAAGAACTTGATCTTTTGGAAACAAACATGAAACACAGACCGTATTTTATCGAAGCGCAGAGCATGAAACATGGAAGCGTTTTTGTAAGAAATATTGCAGGCTCGCGGCAAAGTTATTTTTCTTCGGACGCGATAGTCGACGCAAGAAACAGAGCTGCCGGCATACTTGTCGTACAGGAAGACATTGACGATATTATTTTGAAACTCAGACAGTACCGCAACATATTTGTCGTCGACGAAAACGGAATGGTTTTTCTTTCCGATAAAGACGACGCATATTTCAGCTACTTATGGCCTTTATATAATAATGAAAACGCTAAAAGGAACGGATCAAACAATATTTTGCAGCGGGAAGTTTCGGACGGAGAGAGCGTTCTTTTAAGCGGTGAAATGTATCATATATCGAGGCAGTTCATAGGAAAAAAAGGCTGGTCAGTAATTCATTTCAGTTCTCTAAACCCGATAAGACAGTTTAAAATTTTGAGCATAGCCGTCGTCTGCGGGATAATTATAATAATTTTGCTTTTATTTTTGATCATAAACCAGTCAAACAGAATATTTGCGCTTGCGCTTCAGCACAAAGCCATACTGAATTCCGCAAAAAGTATAATCATAGTCGCTACGGACGCGCAGGGAAACATAATAGTTTACGGACAAGGCGCCGAAGACATTCTCGGTTATACGCAAAAAGAGTTTACGGAAAAAGGGATCGATAATATAGTGTTTACCAAAGAAGGAAAAGCCATGACTTTCAAAGAATCCGTAATGTATTCGTCAATGCCGAGCACGGAAATTTTGTGCCGCTGCAAAGACGGAAGCATCATAACCATGCTGGTAAGCGTGCTGCCTCAGTATTCGATAGGAAACAAGCTTATAGGATATATTTTCTCAGGCGCGGACATAACGACCGCCAAGGATGCCGAAGTAGAGCTTGCCCACCAGATAAAATTTCTTCAGATGCTCATAGACAGCATGCCAACAGCCGTATATTATAAAGACAGCGATATGCACTTGATAGGATGTAATAAAACCTTTGAAGATATTATGGAACATCCGAAAGATTTTATAATAGGCAAGCTTGACGAACACATTTATTTCGATAAAGCAGCCGGCGAAGAATCCACGCGCACGGACGCGGTTACCGCCGGAAATTTGTCTTCGATAACGTACGAGAAAGTCGTTAAATTCAGAAAATCTCCCCCGAGAAATCTCGTGTATTATAAGTCCGCTTATAAAAAAATCGACGGAACGTTTGGCGGCATTATAGGTATAATGCTTGACGTTACGCAGGAAAGACGTATGCAGGAAGAAAGGGGCGCGCTTCAGGCCAATATGATACAGCAGAACAAACTTGTTTCGCTCGGAGAACTTGCGGGCGGCATTGCGCACGAACTGAATAATCCGCTAAGCATAATTTTGGGTTTTGCGCAGGTTCTCATAAAAGACGCGTCGCTCAATGATGAGGCAAAAAAAGGAATCGAAAATATTTATGAAGCCTCCAAAAGAAGCAAAAGCATCATAACAAACATGCTTGAATTCGCGAGATCCGATACTTCAAAAAACCAGATGGCGAGCATTAATGATATTATAGAGTCTACTATGCTTATAATAGAAAAAGATTTTCACAAAGCGGGAATCGAAATACAAAAAAATTTGACGCATGACGCGAGGCCTCTTATGGTCAACCCTATGCAGATACAGCAGGTTCTTTTGAACATGCTTCTGAACTCCAAAGATGCGATGCGCTACGGAGGAAAAATTACCGTGCAGACTCACATAAGCGATAAATATTTTGTGATAAACATAGCCGACAACGGCATTGGCATTCCCAGAGAAATTATTCCCAAAATATTCGAACCTTTTTTTACCACAAAAAGCGTCGGCAAAGGAACGGGTTTAGGACTTTCGATATGTTACGGCATAGTAAAAGCCCATAAAGGCGATATATCCGTAAAAAGTACGGTAAACAAAGGCTCTGTATTCACCATAAAATTCCCGCTGCCAAAATAACACAAACCTTAACATGCGACAATTGCATTTTATAATGGCGGCGTTCCTTTAGCCTTTGTTGTCAATCAACTCACTTGAATTTTCTGCTCACATGCCGTCACCCTGAACTCGTTTCAGGGTCTGTTGTTAAAAACAGGCGAAGCCTGACGTGCCGTTTGCCGTTGTCGTGTTCGTTTTGTTGGAAATTCATTTTAGTTTTGCATATTTTTTAGTATAATCAATAAAATTTGTTTTTTGGGGGAAAAATATGTCAGATACATTGAAACAAATTGGCATTAGGATAAAAGCTATCAGGGAAATATCGGATTTATCTACCGCAGATTTTGCGGATAGTATTAATCTTGATGCCGCAACCTATCTTAAATATGAAAACGGCGAAGCCGACATTCCTATTAGCGTCTTATCGGCAATTTCAAATAAATATAAAGTTGAAATGACCGCGATTTTGACCGGCATTGAGCCAAGACTTTCGCGCATTAATGTCGTGAAAAAAGGTAAGGGGCTGAGCATCGAAAGAAGAAAAGAGTACAAATATCAGGATTTGGCATTCAACTTTATACATAAAAAAGCCGAAGTTTTCATTGTTAGCGTTGACCCGCAGAAAGAATCTCCAAAACACGCATATTCCCATCCGGGACAGGAATTCAATTATATTCTTGAAGGTTCTCTAAAAGTAATTTTCGAGGGAAGAGAATACATTTTAGAAGAAGGCGATTCCGTTTATTTCGATTCCGGATACAGTCATACGATGTGCGCCATAGGCGATAAGCCCGCAAAATTTTTAGCAATAGTGCTTTAATCAAAAAAAGGGGTAAACAATGTTAGTCGATAAATATACAAAATTAAAATATGAGTCTTATGAAGATTTTGAAAAGAACTGCAGAATAACCGTTCCGGACAATTTCAATTTCGGCTTTGATATAGTAGACGAAATTGCAAACTCAAATCCGGATAAAAAAGCGATGATTTGGTGTAATGAAGAAGGCGAAGAAAAAACTCTGACATTTGGCGACATAAAAAATAAAAGCGCTCAAACGGCAAATTTTTTTAAGTCTTTAGGCATAAAAAAAGGCGATTCAGTAATGCTGATGCTCAAGAGACGCTATGAATATTGGTTTTGTGTAGTCGCTCTGCATAAAATCGGCGCGGTAGCCATACCCGCAACGCATCTTTTGACGGTAAAAGACATTAAATACAGAGTAAAAGCCGCAAACATAAAAATGATCGTTTCCGCCGCTGATAAGAGAATTACGGATGTGGTCAACGAAGCAAAAAACGAGCTTGACGAACTTAAATATGTCGTTTCGGTAAACGGCAATACGGACGGATGGCTGGATTATTCCAAAGAAATCGAAAAATTTTCCCACATATTTGAAAGGCCGCAGGGAGAAGACGCATCTGTTAAAAGCAATATTTTACTTTTATATTTTACCTCGGGAACAACAGGCATGCCGAAAATGGTGTACCACGATTCTTCATATCCGTTAGGGCATATCCTTACCGCAAAATTTTGGCAGAATCTTGACAATGACAGCATTCATTTAACTGTGGCAGATACCGGCTGGGCAAAAGCTTCATGGGGAAAAATATACGGCCAGTGGATAAGCGGCGCCTGTATTTTTACTTACGATTATGAAAGGTTTCACGTCAAAGAATTAATGAGCGTCATAGCAAAACACGGAGTTACGTCTTTTTGCGCTCCGCCGACGATTTACAGGCATATAATAAAAGAAGACATTTCTAAATACGATTTATCGAAATTAAAATACGTTGAAACTGCGGGAGAACCTTTAAATCCCGAAGTTTTTCACCAGTTTAAAAAAATGACCGGACTTGAAATAAAAGAAGGTTTCGGCCAGACCGAAACCGTAGTTTTTGCCGCAACGTTTCCGTGGATGACGCCAAAACCGGGTTCTATGGGAAAGCCCGCGGCCGGCTGGGACGTCGACATAGTTGACGACGAAAATAATGTCTGCGAACCGGGACAGGAAGGACATCTCGTAATAAGAACCGACAAAGAAAAGCCCGTAGGCCTGTTTTGCGGTTATTATAAAGACGAAGCTTTAACAAAAAGCGCATGGAGCGACGGAATTTACGATACCGGCGATATGGCGTATAAAGACGAAGACGGTTATTTGTGGTTTGTAGGCCGTTCGGACGACGTTATAAAAAGTTCAGGATACAGAATCGGGCCTTTTGAAGTAGAAAGCGCTTTAATAGAACATCCGTCGGTTTTAGAATGCGCCGTCACGGGCGTTCCTGACGAAGAAAGAGGCGCGATAGTCAAAGCCACAGTAATACTTGCAAAAGGCTGCAATCCAAGTCAGGAACTTATCATAGAGTTACAGGAACATGTCAAAAAAACGACGGCTCCTTACAAATATCCGAGAATCATAGAATTCGTAAAAGAACTCCCGAAAACCATAAGCGGAAAAATAAGAAGAGTAGAAATCAGAGAAAACGACGAGAAAAACAACTAGTAATAGTGCGGCGCATGGCAAGTTAGCCCTAGCGGGCGGCAAAATAACCGGTACAGAAAAAAGTTTCTTCTTCTTGATTGTCACCCTGAACTTGTTTCAGGGTCTGCCGTTAGAACGGCAACGGCTTTAGTCAGGGGTATTTTCGGTACCCCTGAACCCCACGACTTACTTTTTGCAGTCGGTCAAAAAGTAAGCAAATCTGGGTTGTCCGGCACATATAGAACTCTTGC
>JAISDI010000033.1 GCA_031264895.1 Endomicrobium sp.
TTTCGTCGTAAAACAAAAACTTCTTTAGTAAAAAGGCCCAATTACAAATTTCGGGCATGACGATTAGAACAGCAACGACAAAATCCCCCGTCCGCAAAAGACGCGGATACCCTCTTTAAAAAAGTGGGAATTAACGACAACAACAAGATGGATTTTGATTTTTGCCGGACGGGTATAAGAAGTGAAATGACAACGTGTATCAGGTTTTTCAACGCTATGACAGTCATTGCCGGGATACGTTACAGAATTGCCGTTTTAATATGCCGTTCGCTAGCGCCCGTCAGTAATGACTCTTTTTTGACGCTGTTTGTTGTTTCTGTCTTTTTCTACAAAGATTTTGTTGCCCGACAAATCTTTTTCGCAGTAGTACATCATTGTTGCGTTTGTCGAAGGCGTTGGGGTAAATATCTGTACTTGTTCGGGGTGAATTTTTAAATTTCTGCCTATATAGCTTTTAAGGTTTTTCATTTCTTTTTCGCCGCAGCCGGGATACGCGGCTATGAAATAATATGTTAAAAAATTATTTTTCTTATTGCTTTTTTTGAACATTTCAATAAATTTGCCAAGTTGTTTTGCCGAAGGTTTTCCCATGAGAAATAAAACCGTATCGTCGCAATGTTCAGGCGCTATTTTCATTTGTCCAGAAGTGTGATTTTCTACTATGTTGTCAAGGTATCGCTGCCCGTTTTCCGTATCATTACAAATCATGTCATATCTTATTCCCGAAGAAATAAAAACTTTTTTTACGCCTTCCAACATGCCGGCTTTCTTCAAAATTTCCGTTTGTTTATTATGCCCGAAGATAAGATTTTCGCACTGTTTAGGGAACAAACAGCGTTTACTTTCACAGTTTCCGGCATTTCCGTTTATGCGGCATTTTACCGCAAACATATTTGCCGTCGGGCCGCCCAAATCCGTGATATATCCTTTAAAATCTTTAAGTTTGGTTATTTTTTCAGCCTCTTCGAGTATCGATTTTTCGCTTCTTGAAACGATTTCCTTTCCCTGATGCACGGCTATAGAACAAAAATTGCATTCCCCTACGCATCCCCTGTGCGTGGTTATCGAAAACTTTATTGTTTCCTGAGCGTTAACTTTGCCTGCTTTCGCGTAAAAAGGATGAACTTCTCTTGTATAATCTAAACCGTATACAGCGTCAAGCTCTTCCGTTGTTAGAGGCGGCTGTTTGGGGTTATGTATCAGGTATCTTTCGGCATGTTTTTGCGATATTGTTTTTTCGCGCTGTGCGCACGAGTTTTTATAAAATGAGGAAAACATCTCAAAAAATTTGTCTTTATTGTCTCTGCATTCTTCGAATGACGGAAGTTCTAAAGAGTTTTCTTTTTTTTCTTTTGAAATATAGCATAAACCTTTTATGTCTCTCCACTCTTTTGCGTTTTTTAAAGTTTCGGCAAGCTCAAGCATTGTCCTTTCGCCCATACCGTAAGAAATCATATCGGCTTTTGCGTCAAACAGTATCGACCTCCTTAATGCATTATCTTTAAAATCATAGTGAACGATCCTTCTTAGGCTTGCTTCCACTCCGCCGAGTATTATAGGTTTTGTGTTTTTAAAATGTTTTCTGATAAGATTCGTATAAACCATGCACGCTCTGTCGGGACGCCTGTTATTGATGCCTCCGGGCGTTAAATCGTCGTCGTTTCTGAATTTGTTAAGAGCAGTATAATTTGCGACAAAAGAATCCATCGAGCCTGCAGTTACGCCCCAGTACAAAGCGGGTTCTCCCAGACGGGCAATATCGTCATTATTTATGTCCGGCTGAGCGATAACGGCAACTTTAAATCCTTTGGAAGCAAGCAAGTTTCCTATAACCGCAATACCTATAAAAGGACTGTCTATATAGGTGTCGCCGGATATTAAAATTATGTCGGCTTTATCCCAGCCTAGTTTGTTCATTTCTTCTTTTGTAACAGGTAAAAACACAGGATTCCCCTTTTATATTTTTATGGCTTGTTTTGACCAAACACATGCGCGTACTTTGTGTGAACACGCCCTAGTTTGAAGCGGCTTTTATCAAATTCTATCAGTCCGTCGTCTCTCATTTTGCCAAGCTCCCGCGACATTGCGCTTCTATCAAGAAACAGATAGTCTGCAAGCTCATTTCTGTTAAACGGTATGGTAAACTCTTTAAGATTATATCTGCGGCTTTCTTCTTTAAGATAAGAAAGAAGTTTTTCGCGAATGCTCCTTTTGCTCAAATGTTCTATTTTATTGTTTAAAAAAATATTTTTTCCTGCCAATATCTTCAGCATATTTGAAATTATTTTTGAATGGATCTTGCCGCTTTTGCCGCGCATATTTATAATTTTTGAAAAAGGAATAAAAAGTATTTCACAGTTTGAAGAGGCAAAAACGGCGACAGGACTCTTTTTTACTCCGGCTGCCGCCAAAGCTTCGCCGAAAATTGCAGACGGATACAACTGTGCAATTATCGAGCGCGCGCCGTCAAAATCTTCTTTCATTATTTGTACGCTGCCGTTCAAGACGATTCCTATATTGTAAACGGCTTCTCCCGCATTTATTATTATGGCGCCTTTTCGAAATTTCATATTGTTTTTGCCGAGATATTCTAAAGCCTTTCCGGTTTCATCATCGGAAAGGCCTTCAA
The DNA here is from genome assembly GCA_031264895.1 of Endomicrobium sp. Classification (GTDB taxonomy): domain Bacteria; phylum Elusimicrobiota; class Endomicrobiia; order Endomicrobiales; family Endomicrobiaceae; genus Endomicrobium_B. Next base: position 2,630 of record JAISDI010000033.1, read on the forward strand.
ACAACTCAACTTTTTTCAAAATGCGCGAATATTTGTCCATTTTTTCCTTGTTGCAAATGCAACAGTTATTTATAAGACATTATAATACACTATTATTACAATAGCAAACGGAGGAATGTATGAAAAGAAAAATTATAATAATAAACGAAGAAAAATGCACAGGCTGCGCTTTATGCGTGCCCGCATGCCATGAAAACGCGATAGGGATCGTAAACGGCAAAGCAAAACTTTTAAGAGAAGACTATTGCGACGGACTTGGAGACTGTCTGCCGTCATGCCCCGTAGGAGCAATATCTTTTGAAGAAAGAGAAGCTCCTGCATACAATGAAAATGAAGTAAAAAAGAATCTGTCTGACAATACAGAAACAATTAATGATTTTTCCCGCTTGAGACAATGGCCGGTACAAATTAAGCTTGTGCCCGCCAACGATCCGTATTTTGAAAACGCCGATATTCTTATTGCCGCCGATTGCAGCGCATTTGCATGCGGAAATTTTCACAATAAGTACATGAAAGGAAAAGTAACTTTAATAGGCTGCCCAAAACTTGACAATATCGATTATAGCGAAAAACTATCCGTAATAATAAAAAACAATAATATAAAAAGCATAACAGTCGTAAGGATGGAAGTTCCCTGCTGCGCAGGCATTGCCAATGCCGCCATCGAAGCCGCCGGAGCGTCAAACAAAAATATAAAAGTGCAAATCATAACTTTAAGTATTGACGGAAAAGAGATTTAACCCAGATATTCCATTAGAGTTTTTTAAAAAACATCTTTCTTACTTTGTCGTCATCCCCGAGTGTCTTTGTCGGGTACCCATTTTGCCGTTTCGCTGTTCGCCGTAATTCCCACTTTTTAAAGGGGGTGGACGGAGACAATGTCTCCGGACGGGGGATTTGCCGTATGCGCAAGGTTCTAAATTTCATGTTCAATAT
>JAISDI010000068.1 GCA_031264895.1 Endomicrobium sp.
TTAGATGTCAGCTCTGTATCTAACATTATCATATCTCCTTGTATACCTTTTCCAAATCAATGAACCAGTTTTCTAATATTTCGGACATTTTTTTCTGATTGTCTGCAGAAATTAGATCCGTACGTTTTTTTAACAGGTTATTATATTCCGGCCATAATTCTTCAATAAAAGCTCTGCCTTTTTCGGTTACTTTAATAATATTTTCCCTGCGATTATTTTTGTTCTGCACGCGCGTTACTAATTTATCTTTATATAAACTTTCAATCAGCTTTGTTACATTACCGGCAGTTCCGATAAGATGGCTGCCTATCTCCACTTGATTCATACCTTTACCTTCATTTAGATATGCCGCTCTCATCAAAATATTGAATTTAGGCGCGGTAAAATCATATTTTTGAAAATACGCCGCAATCTCTCTTTCCAGCATACTATAAATCATAGCCATAACATATATTACATTTTCATATTTACGCCCTTTTTCCGGAAATATGCCATACTTTTTAAAATTGTCCATACGACCTCCCTTTTTCAATAATATACAAATCAATTATTTCCTTGTCAACAGTTTCTTTTGAAACTTTAAAAACACAAGGCCGAAAGCAATAAGTAAACTAAGCAGCTAATTTTTGGGTAAAGCCCGAAACGCCGTTTTGTAAAAATAAGTCATAAAAATATAAAATCTCCCGTCCTGACTTGGTAATACCCCGTCAGAGCCGGAGGCTCTGCTATCCCTTTAAAAAAAAGAGGAATTTACAAATCTTCAGAAAATGAGAATTTACGACAATTTGAATTTGTCATTAGATTTTCACCAAATGGAGGGATTTCTTTTTCCGTAAAGACTATTTTTATTGTATCCATTTCTCTAACCAAATATTATTGTTATTTTTTCTCGTAGATAAAATGAATGCCCCCCGTCTGTGTTAAGACCCGGGGGGCATTGTTAAATACAAATCAGTGGGTTGATGACAAAGGAAAAAGATATTTTTTAGAAAGCTCTAATGGAATTTTTTGGTTTATACGATCGCGCGTAATTTTTTTCTCTTGCAAAATCCGTAAAAATATAATACATTTGTATCCCCAAAAGGCTATAATATTTTTAAGGTATTAAAATGGATATTTCAGACAAATTACAAATACTGGCAGATTCGGCAAAATATGACGCCGCTTGCACTTCAAGCGGAACTGCCGGCGCAGCTGCCGCAATAGGCGGCATCGGAAGCACGTGTCTTGCCGGCGTCTGCCACAGTTTTGCAGCTGACGGACGCTGTATTTCGCTATTAAAAGTTTTACAGACAAATATATGTATATATGATTGCAAATACTGTTTAAACAGAAAGTCTAATACAAAAATAAAAAGAGCCGTTTTTAAGCCCGAAGAACTGGCGGACTTAACAATACAATTTTATAAACGAAATTATATAGAAGGATTGTTTTTAAGTTCAGGAATTATCAAAAATCCGGATTATACATGCGAACTGATAATACGCACTCTGGTTATTTTGCGTAAAACGTACAATTTTGGCGGGTACATACACGCAAAAGCAATACCGGGAGCAGACGGCAGTCTTTTACGACAAATAGGACTGCTCGCTGACAGAATGAGCGTAAATATAGAAATGCCTTCGCAAAACAGTCTTGCGCTTTTAGCGCCGGATAAAAGCAAAGACGCAATTCTTAAACCGATGGAATTTATAAAAGAAAATATAAACGAAAACATGCGCGATTTGACGGTATACAAAAAAGCCCCCAAATTTGCGCCCGCCGGACAAAGCACACAGATGATCATAGGCGCTTCGCCGGAAACGGACAGCCATATTTTAAAACTGACGGAAAGCCTTTACAAAAAATATAAACTTAAAAGAGTTTTCTTTTCCGCTTATATTCCCGTATCGGACAACTCTATGCTGCCTTCACCGGACACACAGCCGCCGCTTCTGCGCGAACACAGATTATATCAGGCCGATTGGCTTATGAGATTTTACAAGTTCAGAGCAGACGAAATACTTGACGATAAATCCCCAAATTTCAATCCATTTTTAGACCCCAAATGCAATTGGGCGCTAAATCACCCTGAATTTTTTCCTGTAGAAGCAAATAAGGCTTCTTACGCGCAGCTGCTTCGCGTTCCGGGAATAGGCGTGATAAGCGCGCAAAGAATCATTATTGCAAGAAAACACAATACTTTGGATTTTAATTCGCTAAAAAAACTCGGCGTGACATTAAAACGCGCAAAATATTTTATCGTATGTAAAGACGCGCCGACAATAAAAAATGACAATATACTTCAATCTTTAATGTCGGCAAAAGAGTTTAACATGTACAAAGACGCAAAGTTCCCCAAACAGCTTGATTTTTTTGAAATGCCAAAACTTTTACGCGACAAGGAACATCTATGGCTGAATTCTCCAAAAGCAATATAATTTATATTTATGACGGCGCATTTGAAGGTTTTCTGTGCTGCGTTTTTGAAAGTTTTACGCGCAAAGAAATTCCCTCGGACATATTAAGCCAAAAAGACGCCCATACGAATCTTCTTGAACAGTTTAATATAACAACCGACATAAAAAAAGCAAACCGCGTTAAAAAGTCGATCCCGCAAAAAATGGGTTTTGAAGCATTTGCTCTTCTGGAAAATACGCTTTTGACATGTCTTAAACATAAAGAGATGTTTATGCTGGATTTTATGCGGCTGGGCTATAAGGCAGGTTCAAAAATAACAAATATGCTCGATAACAATACCGTAATGACACTGACAAAAGCCGTAAAACAAATGGCAAACGAAGTCAACAAATTTACGGGTTTTATACGTTTTTCCGTACATGGCGATTTGCTTATTTCAAAAATAAAACCAAAAAATTATGTTCTGCGGCACATAGCGCCGCATTTTGCCGCCAGAATGCCAAACGAAAAATTTGTAATATTTGACGAAACGCACAATATGATATGCGCATACGCAAAAGGCAGATACGCAATTTCAGAAATTTCCGGTATTGAACTGCCCAAAGCGGACAATGAAGAACAGCGCTACCGCAATCTCTGGAAAATGTTTCACGATACAATAGCAATAAAAACCCGCAAACACCCAAACTGCCAAATGACTCTAATGCCAAAACGCTACAGAAGCAATATGACCGAATTTCAGCCATAGCGTACCGCAAATCCCTGACTACAGCCGTTTGTAACGACAGACCCTGAAACGAGTTCAGGGTGACAGACAGGTGTGTCAGTTAATCAACTCCAATATTAAGAGGATCCATTCTATTTTTTTGCCTTTTATCGTTATCCAACAATAATTTATAACTCTATTGATATAATTTAAAAGATAATATATTATATATTATATGAATAATTTTGATATTAAAGATAATATATTATCTTCTAATGCTTTTCTTGAAGATTTTAACCCTTCTAAAATCTCCGAAGGTATTGCCGGCAGATTTAAGCAGAGGCGTTTGGAACTTAACTTGACGCAGGCTGCGCTGTCAAAAATGTCCGGAGTAAGTTTAGGGACTTTGAAACGTTTTGAAAATAAATGCGAAATTTCACTAAAATCTCTTGTAAAACTTGCCATTTCATTGGAAGCGGTTGAGGATTTTAAAAACATATTTTCAAAACAAAATTTTGAAAGCATTGACGAAGTTATAAATGCGCAAAAGTCCGTCAAACGCCAAAGAGGAAGGAAAAATGTTTAAAAAAATAAGTTCTTTATCCGTATATTTTGAAACCGACAAACTGGGAACGCTTGCAATTACCGACGGTCATTTATGCGCTTTTGAATATGACGCGCAGTGGCTTCAAAATAAATTTTCCGTTTCTCCGTTTTACCTTCCTTTAAAAAAGCAAGTTTTTATAAGCAAAGCCGAGCCTTTCGACGCGATGTTCGGGGTTTTTAATGACAGTCTGCCTGACGGTTGGGGGAGACTGCTTGTAGACAGACTTCTTCGCAAAAATAATATAAATCCGGCTTCATTAACGCCTATTGAGCGTTTGAGCATTGTAGGCTCCGGCGGTATGGGAACTTTAAGTTATAAACCTGAAAATCATATCGCAGCAGAACATGATATTTCGGATTTGCAATATCTTGAAAGAGAAGTTAACAAAGTGCTAAACGACGATTATACCGGCGACATAGAAGCATTGGCTGCAAAAGGATGTTCTTCCGGAGGTGCAAGGCCGAAAGTTCTTATAACTATAAACGGCGAGCATTGGATAGTAAAATTTAAATCTTCGTCAGACCCCAAAAATATAGGAAAAATTGAATATGAATACTCTTTAGCGGCAAAAAAATCCGGTATTATAATGACCGAAACAAAACTTCTTGAAAACAAATATTTCGCAATAAAACGCTTTGATCGCGAAAACGGTAAAAAAATTCATATGCATACCGCGGCAGGTTTGCTCAATGCCGATCACAGAATACCTTCGCTCGACTATAAAACTCTCATGGAAGCGGCTTTCGCATTGACAAAAGACATGTCGGAAGTATTGAAGATATACCGCTTGATGATATTCAATGTCTTGACCTCAAATAAAGACGACCATTCAAAAAATTTCTCATTCATTTATAAAGATAACAAATGGCAGTTTTCTCCCGCCTATGATTTAGTGTATTCCGAAGGTTTTAACGCTCAGCACGCCACAACCATGCTTGGCGAAGGAAATCCAAAAAAAGAACATATCTTTGACCTTGCAAAAGAAATGAGCATAAATAGAAAAACATATAAAAATATTTTTGACGAAGTGTATGCCGGCACGGCAGATTTGAGAAAAGATTTTTTAGCGGATTTGTGAGTTTTAAATCAAAACAGCTTAACGTTGTCTCTATTGAGTAAGATTAAAAAATCAACATATTTTATACTGGAGGCATGACATAAGGCAGGTCATTACAACAGACAAGATAGAATTAGAGTGTGTCGATTTTTACTTATTTTTCAACAATTAAAGTTTTATTTTTTATATTTTAACTTCTTTTATTCATACCTTAGTGATACAATCGGATTTAGTTTCGCAGCTTTTATAGCAGGATATAATCCTGAGATTATTCCAATAAAAAGTGAAATCAAAAAAGATGTACTGACATGATGTATAGAAATGACATTATTAACGCCGGCTATGTTGCTTGCTAACAACAGTATAAGCGTTCCGATGAAAATCCCAATTGCCCCGCCAATACAGCTAAGGAATTATTGTTTAATTGGACTTTGCAAGAAATCCAGAAGTTCAATAAATGTTTTTTTAGAACTTTCATTGTCCAGATTAAATTGATATTGATGATATAAGACCGGAATATCTTTATTATAAATATCGTAAAAAACTTTTTTTACGTAAATTCCTTTTTCAGTCAAACGCTGGGCAAAATCTTTTGCCTGCCACTGAAAAGAGCCGACATTGCCGTCGGTAATAAA
>JAISDI010000096.1 GCA_031264895.1 Endomicrobium sp.
AGAATTGTTTTTAAGCTCGTCTACCGTCAAGTTTTTTGCTACGTTTATTACCAAGTCTACCTTGCCTTCTATTATGGTATCTACGGCTCTCGGGCTTCTGTTCCAGTGGACGATGTTTACTTCATAGCCGCGCTTTTGCAGGTATTCGCCCGTTCCTTTTGTTGCGTATATCGGTACGCCAAGCTTGTAAACATTGTCTATGACTTCCATAAATTTGACCTTATCTTTTTCTCTGCCCGTGCTTAATAAAATTCCTTTTTTAGGCTTTCTTATCTGCGTTGCTTCCATGGCAAGAAGTATAGCCTGATTGAAATTTTTTCCGAGACATCCGACTTCGCCGGTCGACGCCATTTCAACGCCCGTAACAGGATCCGCGCCGTCAAGTCTTTGGAAACTAAACATTGAAGCTTTTACGCCGATATGCGCAATTTTGCTTTCGTCTATTAAAATCTCTTTTGTTTTTTCATTATTCATGACCTTACACGCGGCTTCCGCAAGGTTTACGCCCGAAACTTTTGAAATGAAAGGGAAAGAACGCGACGCTCTTGCATTGCATTCTATGACTTTTACGTCGTTTTCTTTTGCGATAAACTGTATATTGAAAGGCCCGTTGAGACCGAGACCTTTTACTATTTTTCTGGTTATATCTTTAATTACGTTTACGGTATGTCCGTAAAGTTTTTGCGCGGGAAACACCATTGTCGCATCGCCCGAATGAACGCCCGCATTTTCCACGTGTTCGCTTACCAATGACAAAATGACTTCGCCGTCTTTAGCTATTCCGTCGCACTCTATTTCTTTGGCGTCAAGTATGAATTTTGAAATTACAACGGGAAAATCCGAAGAAATGTCTTTTGTGAGAGATAAATAATAGTCCAAGCTTTTCCTATCGTCAGCGACGTTCATAAGAGTTCCGGACAATACAAAACTCGGTCGTATCAAAACCGGAAAACCCACTTTGTCTATAAATTTTTTAATTTCTTCTATTGACGTGGCAGATACCCATTCCGGCTGGTCTATGCCGAATTTGTCCAGCATTGCCGAAAATTTTACTCTGTCTTCCGCGGCGTCGACGCTTTTTTGGATGTGTCCCAAAATTTTTACTTTTACTTCGCTCAAAGGCTGTATGAGATTATTCGGGTTTTGTCCGCCCATACAGGCAATTACGCCTTTAGGATTTTCTATATCTATAATATCCAAAACCCTTTCAAAAGAAAGTTCTTCAAAATAAAGTCTGACGGAAGCGCTGAAATCCGTTGAAACGGTTTCCGGGTTACAGTTGATTATAACGCTGTCGTTTTTCTTGTTTTTAAAGTAATTGCTGGTCATAACGGAACACCAGTCAAATTCGAGGCTGCTGCCTATGCGGTAACTTCCGCTGCCAAGCGTTATTATGCTTTGTTTGTTTTTCTTGGCTGAAAGATCGCTGTAAGTTCCGTCATAAGTGAGGTAGAGATAATTTGATTTTGTAGGATATTCAGAAGAAGTCGTGTCTATCTGTTTTACAACAGGCATGATTTTAAGTTTTTTCCTAAGATTTCTTATCGCAAGCGACAAAGACCTTATTTCTCTTATGGTAAGTTTTATTTTCGGGTCAAGCTGCGCCGACAAAAATATTTTTGTCAGCTGAAAATCTGAAAAGCCTCTTGATTTAAGACGTAAAAGATGTTCTTTCGGGATTTTTTTATAAGCGTCAGAAATATCTTCTTTCAAAACCGACTCTTTTTTATTTTCCGAAGCAAAAAAGTCAAGCAGTTCGGTTTCGGCTTTTGCGACATATTCTACATGCGATAAAAACCAATAATCTATTTTTGTTTTTTCGTACACGTATTCCAGAGTTTTTCCTCTTTTAAAGGTTTCGTATATGGCAAAAACTCTTAAATTTGTAGGCGACAGCAGTTCTTTTTCAAGTTCTTCGTCGGTAGATTTTTTAAACACGTTTACCGTTATGCCGTCTTCATTTTCATTGACCATTCTTATGGCTTTTTGCAAAACTTCGCAGAAATTTCTGCCTATGGCCATGACTTCGCCGACGGATTTCATCTGCGTTCCGAGCTGTTTTGAAACGCCGCTAAACTTGCTTAAATCCCAGCGCGGAACTTTAAGCGTCACATAATCAAGCGACGGTTCGTAAAAGGCAGAAGTCGTTCCTGTAACGGGATTTTTAAGCTCAAGCAGATCAAAACCTATGACTATTTTTGCGGCAATATAGGCTATAGGGTATCCGGTTGCCTTGCTTGCCAAAGCCGACGAGCGCGACAGCCTCGCATTGATTTCTATGACGTAAAAGCCGTAATCTTTCGGGTTTAAAGCGTACTGCACATTGCATTCGCCGACTATGCCGACGCTTTGCGCTATTTTTATCGCCATATCGCGCATCATATTATTTTCTATATTGTTTATCGTCTGGCACGGAGCGATAACTATTGAATCGCCGGTATGTATGCCCATCGGGTCAAAATTTTCCATATTGCATATGGTAATGCAGTTTCCGCTCTTGTCGCGCATAACTTCGTATTCTATTTCTTTCCACCCGTGCAGCGATTTTTCTATCAAAACCTGCGGACACATCATAAGAGCGGACTGCGTTAACTTTTTCAATTCCGACGGCGTTTTTGCAAGCCCTGAGCCAAGCCCTCCCAAAGCAAAAGCCGACCTTGTAATTACGGGATAACCTATTTCTTCGGCAATTTTTAAAGCTTCCTCAACCGTTGAAGCCGCATGACTCTGCGCTATAGGCGCGTTTATTGATTTCATTTTTTCGGCAAATAAATCCCTGTCTTCCGACATTTCAAGAGCGTCAACCTGCGTTCCCAAAACTTTTACGCCGTACTTTTTCAAAACGCCGCTTTTGTCTAAAGCTATGACGCAGTTAAGCGATGTCTGCCCGCCGAAAGATGAAATTATTGCCGCGGGTTTTTCTATTTTGATTATTTTTTCAACCCAAAAAGGCGTTATCGGATACAAATAAACTTTTTTATTTGGCCCGCTGTTTGTCTGCACGGAAGCGATATTTGGATTTATTATTATCACTTCAAGCCCTTCTTCTTCCAAAGCTTTAACCGCCTGAGAACCAGAATAATCAAATTCCCCCGCCTGCCCGATTGACAAAGCCCCTGACCCCAAAAGAATCACTTTTTGTTTCTTCCCATTCTTAGAAATCAAAAAATCTAAAATCGGCATCTATTTCCCCTATATTGAAATTTATATATACAAAAAAATAAAACTTCACATTAGCTTCCGTCTGCAAAAACAAAATTCCCGATTACAAATTTCGGGAATGACCGACGGTATGCTCTTTACCTTTTACCGATTTTAAGGTTTTGAGAGAAACCTATAAGGCCGATAATTTCATACGTGGACAAACAATTATCCGGCATTTTGTGCGTAATTTGTGTGAACACACCCTAAATATTTCCTTTAAAACGATTTCATGCCATTTATTCTATATTATTATTAATTAAAATAACATATCTTTAATATCAAAAACCACGACAAACACATAAAAACCTATGTTTTTTTGTCATACTGACTTCTGTCGGTATTGACTTTTTCATACATTTATCGTGTATCAAAGCCGCATTAACGGTAAGTCCAATTTTTAAAACTATCCATATTCTACCACATTATTATATTTTCATTACAGCCAATTCTCTTTTAACCAAGATATTCCATTAGAACTTTCTAAAAACCATCTTTTTTCCTTTGTCGTCATCAACCCACTTGAATTTTTATATATTTAACGTGGATTCCCGATAAAAACTTTCGGGAATGACGACAAAAACGATTTTACTCCTTTGTCATCCCCGAGTGTCTTTGTCGGGGATCC
>JAISDI010000098.1 GCA_031264895.1 Endomicrobium sp.
AGAAATCTCTAATGGAATATTTGGGTTAAATCAAAGGAGAAAAATGAATCGGCTAAAAAAATTGCAATCCTCATTTCAAAGTCTTTTCATATCTGTCTTATTGCTTACATTTTTAACAATTCCTCTTTTTGCCCAAAGCTACAGAGAGTATAATCACAAATTTGATATAAGCGCGCATCTGTCGAAAAATTCTATATTTTTGCAAAGCAATGAAAAATATTATAAATCCAATACGCCCGTCAGCGCAAGGATCGGTTTTTCATTGAAAAACACTATTGTAAATATAGGTTATGGTTTTAGCTTGGGAGATACCTTTGGAGAAAGCGACAAAGTAAACAAAGAAGTAAAAAATACGGATTTTATCGACTTAAAACTTCATAAATACGGTCAAAATTATATATTGGATTTATTTTTTCAACATTATAAAGGTTTTTATAATGACGACAAAGACAAGATAGAAGTTTATCCGGATTTAACCGTCAGCCAATACGGCGCGGCGTTTTCTTATCTGTTTAACGGCGAGAATTTTTCCAGCGGAGCCGCTTTTGAACAAAGCCAAAAACAATTGGATTCCGCCGGAAGCTTTATTGCAGGCTGCGGGATATATTTTACTAAAGTTAATAATGCCGACGACGTTTTTGCCGAAAATGAAAACTATGACACTAATTTGCGTATAGGCATAAGCGGAGGATACGCTTATTCTTATGTTTTAAGCCAGCATTGGCTTTTATCGGCAGGTATAACCGAGGGCTTTTATACGGGTAAATATCTATACCGTTCCGGAGATCTTTTGATGAATTTTAATACGCTTTTAAGGATGTCCATAGGCTATAATTGCGACAATTGGGGCGTATCTTTATTTTTTACGCATAATGTTTATCATTACAATGTTTTTAAAGATGAAGCTTTGTCATTGAATTTAAACGCGCAGGAATTTCAGATAAAATACGCCAGAAGATTTTATTAAGCCTATAAAGAGTTTTTGTAACAAAATTTTACGGGAAATCGAGATATGATTTTCTTATTTAAATCTTCCGAATTCAGTGAAGACTGTAAAAAAATCCGCGTGAAAATAAAGTTAAATATGATATTGAAAAATCAATTGTTTTTTAGTCTGAATTAATTTATAATATCATAAAAAATAAAGGAGACAGCATGAAAACGTTTGTTCTTGACACAAATGTTCTTCTTCACGATCCGGATTCGATTTTTTCTTTTGCGGATAATAAGGTAGTCGTTCCGATGACCGTTATAGAAGAGCTTGACACTTTCAAAAAATTAAACGACGAAAGAGGCAGAAGCGCAAGGCTTATTACCAGAAGTTTGGACGAGCTTAGAATGATCGGCAAACTTTCCGACGGCGTAAAACTTAAATCCGGCGGAATAATCAAAATCGAAATGAGCGATTGCAATGCCGCAGACCTACCTAAAGATTTTTCCGGACAAAAATCCGATAATCAGATTCTTTCAATTGCTTTGGTTCTAAAACAAAAAGGCGAAAAAGTAATTTTTATAACCAAGGACATAAATCTAAGAATCAAAGCCGAAATACTTGACATTCCCACGCAGGACTATGAAAAGTCGAGAGTAAAAATAGACGAACTTTATTCCGGCTGGCGCGAACTAAAAGTTCCGGCCTCTAAGATAGACCAATTTTATAAGGAAGGGAAAGTTTCGATAAAACAGCATTTTTACCCGAACGAATGCGTAGCTTTAAAAGACGAATCAGGTTCTTCAAAAAGCGCTTTGACGAAATTTTCAAAAAAAGAGAATGCGCTTACGCCGATTTTCCATCAAAACGTTGCGCCTTGGGGACTCAAACCTTTAAACATAGAACAAAAATTCGCCGTTGAACTTTTGCTCTGCAATGATATAAATCTTGTAACTCTTATAGGTCTTCCCGGAGCGGGAAAAACTATCATTGCTCTGGCATGCGGACTTCAAAAAACTTTTGAAGAAAGATATTTCAGAAAACTTTACATAGCAAGGCCCATTATCCCGATGGGCAGAGATATAGGATTTTTGCCGGGTTCAAAAGAAGAAAAGCTCGGCGCATGGATGGGCGCGATAAACGACAACCTCGAATTTTTGGTCGACAAAGGCCATCCGGACGGTAAAACCGAAGAGAAAATAGAATATTTGTTTAGTTCTGGGCAAATTGAAGTCGATTCGCTCACGTACATAAGAGGGCGTTCTCTGCCGCAGCAATACATTATTATCGACGATGCGCAGAATTTGACCCCCCATGAAATAAAAACGATAATTTCAAGAGCTGGAAACGGAACAAAAATAGTTTTGACGGGCGACCCGTACCAAATAGACAATCCTTATTTAGACGCTTCTTCAAACGGTTTGACATATCTTGTCGAAAGATTTAAGGGGCAAGAACTTTTTGGTCACATAACGTTTTCGAAAAGCGAAAGAAGCGCTCTGGCGGCTCTGTCTTCGGAGCTGCTATGAGTCCGGAAAACGACTTTTACGTAGACCTTCACATTCATACCAGCTGTTCCGACGGGGCTTTTTCGCCGTCGGAAGCTGTGGCTTATGCGTCTAAAATGAAACTTGCCGCCATAAGCATAACCGACCATGATTCCATTGACGGCATAGACGAGGCGATAGAAGCTTCTTCAAGCAGTTCGATGGAAGTTATACCCGGAATAGAACTGTCTTCGGAAATAAACGATTCGGTTAAAAGCGAAATTCACATTTTGGGCTATTACATAGATTACAAATCCGAAGATTTGAGAAAAGCTCTCGATGTGTTCAAAAAAGCACGACTTGAACGAGCCGCTGAAATTTTTGAAAAACTCAAAAAACACGGCGTTGAAATAAAAGATAAAAGTTTTATCGAACAGTCCGGACATAAAGCCGTAGGCCGTCTTCATTTTGCAAAAGCTCTTATAGAAGAAGGTTATGTCAACTGCATTTCGGAAGCTTTCCAAAAATACTTGTCTGCCGGAAAAGCCGCGTATGTGCCGAAATATTCCATATCCGCTTCGGACGCAATCAAATTGATAAGAAAATCAGGCGGCGTGCCTGTAATGGCGCATCCTTATTACACGCATTATAACGACAAAGATATGCTCAGGTCGCTTGTCGATGAAGGGCTTATGGGCATTGAAGCATGGCACATAAAACATCCCGCCAGCGCCGTAAAAAAATTCTTAAACATAGCGCAGGAATTTGAACTTATTGTTACGGGCGGTTCGGACTGTCATGGGCCTTATAAAGATTGCGCGCCTATAATGGGAACGGTAAAGGTTCCTTATTATGTCTTGGAAAAGCTTGACGCGGCGAAAGAATCGTTAAAGAAGATATAAGATGATTAAAGGTTATATAAATAAAGGCGTTTTTATCAACTATGTCGATTGTCCGACTTTGGGCTGGATGTCAAAAAGAGGTTTAATTCCGCGTCAGAACGGGCTTAATAACAAACTTCTCATGCTTGAAGGAAGAAACATACACAAATTATCGTGGAAACTTTTCCCCGAGGCCGTAAACGCGCAAAAAACGGATATAATCACTTCCCAACAGCACACGCAGCAGCTTATCGAAGAAAACAAGCAAACTATTTTAGAGGCTTCATTTGTTTCCGGCGGTTTTTCCGTAAGAACGGACATAATACGAAAAACGGAAAACGGCGCATGGCATTTGTATGAAGTAAAGTCCGGAAGCAAGTATAAAGTTAAATATGTCGAAGATATGGCTTTCAGCGCGATGATTATGTCGAAGGCCGGGCTTAAAGTTGAAAGCGCTTCGCTTATGCATTTGTCTAACGATTACCGCATAGGTATGGATGCCGAAAAGCTTTTCAGTTCTCTGGATTGTTCTGAAAAAGTTTCGGCAAAGATGGCGCAATATCTGGAAATTTCGCAGAAAGCTTTTGAAGACATAACATCGGATAATATGCCTCAGCCGTACTTAAAAAGGCAGTGCAAAAATTGTCCGGTTTTTGATATGTGTATGGGCAAAAATGTTAAAAACCATATATTTGATTTACCGCGTCTTTCCGGAATCGCCATTGAGGAGCTTATAGCGCTCGGAGCGGATACCATAGATAAAGTTCCTCCGGATTTTGAGCTTACGGCTCATCAAAATATCGTGAAAAACTGCGTTCTTACGGACACGGTTTATGTCGGTGATAACCTAAAGCCCGAACTGGAAAAAATAAAATATCCGGTTTTTTATCTTGATTTTGAGTCGGTCACAACCATAATGCCTCTTTATGCTGACATTGCTCCGCACACGCAGCTTTTGACGCAGTTTTCAATAGATAAAAGCGAAACAGTTCCGGAAGTGTCGCAGCATTTTGAATACATAGCCGAGCATACAAGAGACTGCCGCCGCGAAATTGCCGAAAAGCTTGTCGAATATTTCGGCAAAGAGGGCAGCATAATAACTTATTCCAATTTTGAAAAAGTGGCCATTGCCAAGCTTTCCGTAATGTTTCCAGATTTATGCGAAGATTTAAGAAAAATAATAGACAGGCTCGTAGATTTTGAAGCGATAGTGCGCAACAATTATTATGACGCGAGATTTCACGGACGTTCGTCTATAAAAAAAGTTCTTCCGGTCATGATACCGGAAATGAATTACGAAGGGCTTGAAATAGGCGAAGGCGGCGACGCGGCAGCCGCTTTTTCGTTTATGGCGATGGGTCTTTACGACGAAGAAAAAATCGCCGAAACAAAAAAAAATCTTCTGCAATACTGCGCGCAAGACACGTTTGCCATGGTCAAAATCCATAAATTTTTAATCGGCGCTTGCGCGCGGCAAACTAGAAAGGCCGAGTTTCTTTAGTTTTTGCCGTTAATCAACCCACACTGTACATATTTACATGGATTCACGATAAAAACTTTCGGGAATGACGACAAAAATGATTTTATTCCTTTGTCATCAACCCACTAACATGGATGCCCCCGTGTTAAGACCTCACGGGGCAGGCTGCTAAGGAATAACAGCATTTCCGAGAACTTCGGGCATGACGACAAAGATGATTCCGCTAGTTTGTCATCAACCCACTTGAATTTTTATATATTTAACGTGGATTCCCGATAAAAACTTTCGGGAATGACGACAAAAACGATTTTACTCCTTTGTCATCCCCGAGTGTCTTTGTCGGGGATCC
>JAISDI010000015.1 GCA_031264895.1 Endomicrobium sp.
TTGCCGTTAATTACTAATTACTCATTACTAACTACTAATTGCCTTACTACACATTTTATGCTGTAATATGTATAGTAAATGAGGGGAAATATGAAAAAATTTGATTATTCTTTTTTGAAAAATTCTTTATTTCCGGCTAATTTAATAAATATAACAAGCAATATTACAGAGTTAAAATCTTTAGAAAGGGTTCGTAAAAAAGATTTTCAAAAGATTTTCACTAAACTTGAAAGTATGGCAAAGGTTCAATCCGTTAAAGGCTCAAATGCGATAGAAGGAATAGTTACAAGCGATAAAAGAATTGAGGAAATTGTCAACAATTCATCCGCGCCGTTAAATCATAACGAAGAAGAAATTGCGGGTTATCGAGACGCTTTGAATATAATTCATAATAATTTTCAAAATATAGATATTATTCAAAGCGATATTTTAAATCTTCATTCTATATTACTTTCATATACAACTTATGATGGCAGAGGTAAATATAAAACAAGCAATAATATTATTTCGGAAATAGACAAGGACGGAAACAGAAAAGTCAGGTTTTATCCTACCCCCGCAAACGAAACCAAACAAGCAATGGAACAAATGATACTTGCTTTTATTGATGCAAGAAACGACAGCTCTATAAATCAATTGCTTTTAATACCCTGCTTTATTTTAGATTTTTTATGCATACATCCGTTTTCTGACGGCAACGGCAGAATGTCAAGATTATTATCATTGCTGCTCCTTTTTAAAAATGGTTTTGACGCCGGAAGATATATTTCCTTTGAAGAACAAATAAACAAAAATAAAAGCGCTTACTATGATGCGTTGAAGCAATCATCTCTTAACTGGCATGAAGGAAAAAATGATTATGTTCCATTTATAGAGAATTTCATTTTTACATTATTTGTCTGTTACAAAGAATTGGATAAACGTTTCACGCTTATAAACGAAAAGCATTTATCAAAAAGAGAACGAGTGGAAGCAACAGTATTAAACACTTTAGCGCCAATAGGTAAAAAAGAAATAAATTATATTCTACCTGATGTCAGCGCAAGAACTATAGAAGTGGTTTTGTCGCAAATGTTAAAGCAGAATAAAATAAAAAAAATAGGCACTTTTAAAGATGCTAAGTATATGAAAGTAAAAACTAATAATTAGTAATGAGTAATTAGTAATTAGTAATTAAGGAGCGCTTACGCGCAGCCCTTGCGGGCGGCAAGTTATAAAGGCTGCGTTCCCTTTAGTCTTTGTAGTTGCCGTTGCCGTTAATTACTAACTACTCATTACTAATTATTCTTAAAAAGGGCATGAAATGAAAAACATAATAATAGGCGCAGGCATAAGCGGTTTGTCCGCAGCATATTTCCTCAAAAAACCATATCTGGTTTTGGAAAAAGAATCTGGCGCGGGGGGGCTTTGCCGTTCTTTTTATGAAAACGGTTTTACTTTTGATTGTTCCGGACATTTTATACATATCAAAGATGAAAAAATTAAAAATCTTGCCAAAAAAATGTGCGGCTCAATAAGCGAAATTACAAGAAACGCTTCGATTTACATAAACGGAAATTTTGTTCCGTTTCCTTTTCAGGCAAATCTCTATTATCTTGACGAAAAAACCAAAAAAGAATGCGTTGACGGAATATTAAGAAGAAAAGATATTGAAATTTCAACAAAAATGCCTTTTATTGACTGGTCACAAGCAATGTTTGGTAAAGGCATAACCAAACATTTCATGAAACCGTACAATGAAAAAATCTGGAATTACGATTTAAAAAAAATGACGGCGCAATGGACTGGGCATTTTGTTCCAAGACCTGACGCGCAGTCCATAATTAAATCCGCATACTCAAAAAACAGTGAAAAATACGGCTACAACAGCGTTTTTTATTATCCCAAAAAAAATGGCTGTCAGGCTTTGATAGACGGACTTTTAAAAAAATGTAAAAACGTAAAATTCAATTCAAAAGCCGCTGAAATCGACATAAAAAACAAGACGATTACAACTTCCGAAGGGAAAAAATACATTTATGAAAATTTAATATCAACGCAGCCTCTTACCGAACTTGTCAGACAGATTAAAAACGCGCCGGATGCCGTAAAAACAGCGGCAAAAAAACTCAAATATTCTTCGGTAAGATGCGTTAATCTGGGCATAAAATCTAAAACCGGCATACCTAAAAAATTAAAAAATAAACACTGGATTTACTTTCCGGACAAAAAACTCCCTTTCTACAGAATAGGCATATATTCCAATGTTACGGCGTCTTCCGCTCCGGAAAAGAGCTACAGTTTTTACGCGGAATTTTCAGACAACAAAAACTGCGAAAACATAATACAAGACCTTAAATCCACAGGATTTATAGGCAAAACTGACGAAATCGTTGCGGCAAACATAATAGACATGCCCTGCGCATACGTAATTTTCGACAGTGAAAGAGAGAAATCTTTAAAAATAATCAATAACTGGCTCAACGAAAATAATATTTTCTCCACAGGCCGTTACGGCGCATGGGAATATTCATTTATAGAAAAAAATATCAAAGACTCAAAAGCTCTTTCAGGACGTATAAATGCCGGAAATAAACAGAGCATTTTGTAATAGATTTTATGGAAAAAATGCTATAATTAAAAACAATTATATTAAACGAGGCGGAGAAAAAATGAACATTGCGATAATAGGAACGGGTTATGTCGGGCTTGTAAGCGGAACATGTCTTGCGGATGTAGGCCATGACGTAATTT
>JAISDI010000124.1 GCA_031264895.1 Endomicrobium sp.
CTCATTGTATTTTCAATCTATTATTCTTCGTTATTTCTAATGGATTCCATTAGAAAATTTTAGCTCTAATGGAATATCTGGGTTGAAGCCTGCCCTGTGAGGTCTTAACACGGGGGGCATCCATTTTTACTGAAGGAAGTTTTTGTTTTACGACGAACGTGGATCAATCCCCGATAAAAACACTCGGGGATGACGACAAAGGAAGAAAGATATTTTTTATTTTGGGTTTAACTTATGAAAGATCGATGAAAATAAAAATTCTCCACATAATTACAACATATACATGGAGAATCTGCGCTGCCGTTGCTTTATCGTTGCTTTTATAATATGCCGGCCGCAAGGCTCAGATATTCGTTTATTCTTTTTGCGGCTTGTTTGCCCATGCCCATGGCTTGGATTACCGTATCTCCGCCGGCTATGTCGCCGCCGGCAAAAACTCCGGGTATTGTGGTCATATAATTGTCGTCTATTATAAGGTATCCGTGAGAATCCGTGCTTAATCCTTGCGTTAAAGAAGGAAGCACCGGGTTGGGGTTTAAACCTAAAGCTAAAATAACCGTATCGGTTTCGGTAAGAAAGTTTGAGTTTTCTATTTTTTTCGGGCGGCGTCTGCCGGATTCGTCAGGGTCGCCCAGTTCCATTTTTACGCATTCTACGGCTTTTACAAAACCTTTTTCGTCGCCGATAAATTTCACTGGATTTGTCAAAGTAACAAATTCCACGCCTTCTTCTTTAGCGTGCAGTCTTTCTTCTTTTCTTGCGGGCATTTCGTTTTCTGTTCTTCTGTAGACAAGTTTAACGCTTGAAGCGCCAAGCCTTAAAGCAGTTCTTGCGGAATCCATCGCGGTATTTCCGCCGCCTATGACCGCGATATTTTTACCTTTGTAAACCGGAGTATCGTAATTCGGGAAATCAAAAGCGCGCATAAGATTTACGCGCACTAAAAATTCGTTTGCCGAATATATGTGATTTAAATTTTCGCCTTCAATTCCGAGAAATGCCGGAAGACCCGCGCCCGTTCCTATAAAAATCGACTTAAAACCTTCTTCAAATAACTCTTTTACAGTTTTTGTTCTGCCGATTAAAGTATTTAAAACAAATTTTATTCCCATATTCTTCAAATTGTTTATTTCAATATCCAAAACTTCTATAGGCAACCTGAACTCCGGAATACCGTAGCGCAGCACTCCGCCAATATCGTGCAATGATTCAAAAACCGTAACTTCATAACCCATATTTGCCAAATCGCCCGCGGCGGTAAGCCCTGCAGGGCCGGAACCTACGACTGCTATTTTTATGCCGTTCCTTTTTATGTCTGCGGATGCATTTTGTTCTTTTATGTTTGCCGCAGCCCAATCCGCCGAGTATCTTTCAAGATTTCCTATGGCGACGCTTTCGCCTTTACGGGACAAAATACAATACTTTTCGCACTGGTTTTCCTGCGGGCAGACACGTCCGCATACTGCCGGAAGATTATTTTTTCTCTGTAAAATTTTTATTGCCTGAGCGGGATTATCGTTTGAAAGTTCTTTTATGAATTTAGGGATATCAATTTCAACCGGACAGCCCTCGACGCAAAACGGCTTTTTGCACTGCAAACATCTTTTTGATTCTTCAAGCATTTGATTGTGGGTATAACCGGTGTTTACCTGTTCAAAATCTTTATTTCTTTCGTCTGGGAGCCTTTCCGGCATTTTCATTCTTTGTGACATTTGCACTCCGGATTACGTTTAAAGTTATCTAAAGAGACTTTTTCCAAATCTCTAAAAAGCGCAAGCCTTGAAATAAGTTCAGCCCAGTTGACTTGATGAGCGTCAAATTCCGGGCCGTCAACGCATGCAAACTTCGTTTTTCCGTCAACGGTAACCCTGCACGCTCCGCACATTCCCGTACCGTCAACCATTATGGGATTAAGAGAAACCAAAGTTTTTATATTTTTTTCTTTCGTGAGATTTGAAACGGCTCTCATCATGGGAACAGGCCCGATGGCATAAATTATGTCTATATTTTCTTTATTGGCAAGATTTTTTAAAACGTCCGTAACAAGCCCTTTTGCGCCGTATGAGCCGTCGTCTGTGGCAATAAACAATTCGTCGCAAGCTTGTTTTAATTCTTTTTCGAGAATAATTAAATCCTTATTTCTTGCGCCGACGATTGCCGTTACTTTATTGCCCGCATTTTTAAGAGATTGTATTACAGGAAGAACTTCCGCCGTTCCTACGCCGCCGGCAACGGCTACTACATTACCGTAATTTTCAATTTCGGTAGGCTGTCCTAAAGGCCCGACAAAATCTTTTATATAATCGCCTTCTTCAAGAGCGCCAAGTTCATAAGTCGTTTTTCCGGTTTCCTGAAAAATTATGCGCACAAGCCCCTTTTGCGCGTCAACTCCGGCGATGGTCAAAGGGATTCTTTCGCCTCTGTCGTGAATTCTCAGGATAACAAACTGTCCGGCTTTCGCGTTTTTTGCCGCATCCGCCGCTTCGACAAAAAAACTTTTTACGTTTTGCCCCAGTTCTTCTTTCAAAACGATTTTAAACATTTATCCCCTCGCATGTATAAATAAAGCGTGTAATTATAACATTTTTATTTTCAAAATAAAACAATTGTTCAGTCGGCCGGTTTAAAAAACTTTTCCGCCATCAAATTCATTTCTTTTTCTGCGGACGCAAAAGCTTTTGAACGGGCTTGTGTTTCGTCCGCGCCGGATTCGTCGCCTGCCGAAGTGTCCGAATGGAGTACGGTTTTTTCGTTAAAAGCGTCGCTTAAAACCAAATCCGCAACCCAGTCGTACGAAATTTTATCTTTATCCGGCATTCTATCCGCTTGTATTTTACAGCTTACTATAACTACGCCTTTGTCTGCGGACGGAGCGGCTGACGGAAGGGAGCCGATAATGTCAACATTGTTTTCACGCGCAAATTTTATAATTTTTGACGTATCAAAATTTTCCGCATTTATATAATAGACTATATTATTGAGAAGTTTCTTTTTGTCCATAGCAAGCTTTTCGCGTTCAAATTCGCCCACTTCGATATTTACTATATTGTCGGTCAACGCTTTTTTTAACGTTATTATGGAATCTCTTCTGGAATACAGTTCCAAAAGTTCGTTTATAGCTCTTATTTTCGGCACTGCGGAAAGATTTGAAGTTTCATAAATTGCAGTTCTGTACTGTAAAGCCTGTTCGGACGCATATAAATCGTCTTCGATATTTATCCGCGCCATATTTTTGTCTACCGTGCCGAATACATAGTAAACTTTGTTTTCTTTATCATTATAAGAGTATCCCGTTTCAAACGATCTAATAATAGTTGCCGGCGAAACGCTTATTTTTGTTTTTTCAATGCCTTTGGAAACAAGCATATCCGTAACATTTTGAATTATATTTTTTTGAGAGTCCGCGGCGGCTTCTTTTTCCGTTTCGCCTTTACCTACGGCGGTAAGAAATTGTTCCGACGGATAGCGGGAACTTTTGCCGTTTTTTATCCATGCCGGAAGGTCTGCCGCCAAAACAAAATACGGAATGCAGACAAACAAAAAAGAAATAAAAATTTTTTTCACATAGCGCTCCTTAAAACTTTAAACGTTTTTTTGCCGTTCTTAATATTTACCGTAAAAGTTTCCGAAGCAAGAATTTCTCCGTAAGCGCCGAGATAGTTTACGGTAATATCGTTTTCTCCGGCGGGCAGATATATTCTTGACATTAAAATGTTTTCAGGAAGTGTGCGCCAGCCGCGTTTGTCGGCATCTGCGGTAAGAGAATTAAAAACGTTAAACCCCGCCTGAGTCAAAATTCCCCATGCTTTGTTTTCTGTATTGTCGTCAACGGCTTTGGAAACGCTTCTTCCGATGGCATATTTTACCGCAGCTCTTGCGACCGTTTTTGCAAAAATTTTTCCTATATTGTCCTTGAGACATTTTTCTGCGATTTCCGCAAGGTTTTGCGCTTCGTAAGCTCTGACCGATCCGCCCTCAAAACTTACCGAAAAGGATTTGACCATATTCGGAATTCTTTCATATTTGGGGAATACTATTTTTATATAATCTTTGGCAAATATCGAAACCGCCACTGATTTTGCTTTATCGAACTCTTCTTTTTCGTCGGTGTCAACTTGTGCATTGGCAACGTAGAGCCAAGCTTCCGAGAAAACTATATCTATAACATTGTCAACTTTTTCCGGTATCATGCCGTTATAATCTACGATTATAAGCTCGCCGCGGTTACTTGGCATAAAAACTTTTTTCGCCTGCGGAAATTTTTCTTTTATTTCGGCGGCTCTGTCGGGCATTTCCATTATTGAAGCCAAAGTGTAAGCGTCATTGATCAAATCGTCTGGCGGCGTTACGCCGGAAAGACCGTTTTCGTAAGCTTTGAGCGCAAGATAATAAGAAACGTGCGCGTCGTTAAGATAGCCGGCGTTTTCGTAAACCAAGCCCATAAAATATCTTATAAAACCGTCGTCATTGTAAAAATTTTTATAATTTTTTTCTGCGGCAAAAATGTTAAATACAGTGTTTGCCTGTCTTGCTTCGACAGCAGCCTCGTCTTTTTCGGATTGGGCTATATAATTTAAAGCTTCATAGACGTTTATGTGGATTCTTTCAAAATTTTCGCCGTAATAAGGCATTGTACTGTCGTTAAATACCATCGAAGCCGCGCCTGCCGCTATGCTTTTTTGATAGTACTCGTTAAATTTGCTTTTTGCAGCTTCAAAACTTTTTGTGCTTTCTTTATATTTTTGCGCAAGATGGTTTGTAACTCCGGAATCGAGATAATACAATAAAATATTTTTGCCGTACTTGCCCTTCGACTTGTCTACGAACTTTGCCGCGCCTTCATAATCGCCCTCGTTAAGTTTCGTTTCCAAAGAAGAATAATATCCTCTCATGCCGGAAGCGCATCCGTTCAAAAATGCCAATAAAAAGAGTGCGGGGATAATTAAAAACGAGCGCTTTTTCATAGTTTTAACATTTATTATTTATAACTTCTTTTTGCTACGACCTTTTTAATTTGTTTTTGGCCTATCCAGACTTTTTCATTGTTTTCAATATTTATCATTTCCAATTCTACCTGATAATATTTCAGCTCGGCGCCTTTTTGCTGGTCAGGAATAGTGTTTATCTGCCCTTTAAGCATAAAATCCGCGCCGGTTTCCTGCCCTTGAGCTTTTGCCGTGTCAACTCTTGCATTTCTGGCCTGCTCGTCTCTTTCTTCCCTCACTTCGTCCCTTTGATCTCTTGAAGCCACCATAACGACTTTACCGGAATTTGTGAGCGCTATTTCCAAATCTTTGATAAAAGTTTCGGCGCTTATATGCTCGTCGCTTTTATTTACTACAGTGCCGACTATAACTCTCGGCCTTTTGCTAAATTTTCTCACGTACTCGTCGGCCCACGGCCTGTCCATAGCGTCTGCGATCATTTCAGCAGACACTTGATGCGAATCAGTATCATTCCAGTTTCCGCTGAAATCGATTACTTCGTCGGGAGCAACTCTCGTAACTTTCGGCCCGGAACACGCGGACAATCCCGCGATCAAAAACGCTGCAAAAAGATATACGGCAAAATACCTGAATTTCATAATGATCTCCTGTCTTTATTTTAGTAGCTCTATTTTTTTAAATTTTCTTTTCCCCGCCTGAACGACAAACGGCTTTTCCGGTTTTATTTCAAAATCTTCGGAAACTTTCTGAGAATCTATTTTGACTCCGCCCTGTTCAATGAGCCTCTTGGCCTCATTCTTGCTTGACGACATGCCGCTTTCTGCAAGCAAATCGGATAATTTTATTGAAGCGGTTTTCAAACTATATTCTTCTATATCGTCGGGAATATCTTTTTTGGCAAAAACTTTTTCAAAACCTTCCCGCGCTGAAACTGCGGCCTCGCTTCCGTGGTATCTTTCGGTAATTTCTCCGGCTAAAGACATTTTTGCTTCTTTCGGGTGCATGGCTTTGACTTCTTTTAAATCTCTTTGGGTCAAAAGCTCGAAATATTTGTACATAAGTTCGTCGGAAATAGACATTATTTTGCCAAACATATCCTGCGGCAAATCGTTTAAAGCTATATAATTATTGTACGATTTGGACATTTTTTTTACGCCGTCGGTACCTTCAAGCAAAGGCATTGTTATAACGACCTGCGCTTCCTGCCCGTAATCGCGCTGCATGTCTCTTCCGAGAAGTAAATTAAATTTTTGATCATTGCCGCCAAGTTCCACGTCGGCTTTTAACGCTACCGAATCGTATGCCTGAAGCAGAGGATACATAAATTCTACAATGCTTATCGGTTTGTCTTCTTTATATCTTTTTTCAAAATCGTCCCTGACAAGCATTTGCGCGACCGTGCTTTTTGCAGCAAGCCGCAAAAGTCCGGTTATTCCAAGCGCGTTAAGCCATTTGCCGTTATAGACCACTTCGGTTTTGCTTTCGTCCAGAATTTTGAAAACCTGCGACGTGTACGTTTTAATATTGGCTGCTATTTGTTCATCCGTCATCATCGGGCGAGTTTCCGAACGTCCGGAAGGGTCTCCTATTTTTGCCGTAAAATCCCCTATCAAAAACACAACTTGATGTCCGAGTTCC
>JAISDI010000131.1 GCA_031264895.1 Endomicrobium sp.
CGGACGGGGGATTTGCCGTATGCGCAAGGTTCTAAATTTCATGTTCAATATACGCAGTGGGTTGATCCACTTTCGTCGTAAAACAAAAACTTCTTTAGTAAAAATGGATGCCCGATTAAGAACTTCGGGCATGACGAACAGTATTTTAGAAATACCTATTTGTTACCTTTCATTCCTATGCTTTTTTGGCCTTTTTTATTTCGCACAACTCATTGTGTTTTCACTCTATTATTCTTCATTATTTCTAATGCGTTCCATTAGAAAATTTTAGCTCTAATGGAATATCTGGGATAAAACACATCACCGAAAATTATACGAAAAAGATTTATCTTGATTTGGAACGTCAGCGTGATCTTGAAAAATTAGACGATGCCGAATCTTTTTTTACGCATAACAAAAATAAGCTGATTTGCATAGACGAAATACAGCGCAAACCCGAGCTTTCTCTCTTATAAGAAGCTTGGTTGACGAATGGAATCGTCCTTCATGTTTTTTGGTGTCCGGTTCGGCCTCTTTAACAACTCTTTTACTTGCTTCGTTTCAAATCGTTTATGTAATTGTTTCATACTTTAAACCTCCTTTTACGATTTAAAATATTTTAGTCTCATTTTAAAATTGTAATGACAGTTTGTTTGCTAATGCTTGACTTTTTTTTGGAAAGTTTGGTATACTCATCAAAGCAGTTTATGAAAACAGGGTTTCAAAAAAACTTGTTTTTGCGTCTGAGAATAATATAATTTTAAAACAATCTAATAATTAGGGCAAAGACGTCCTAAAATTAATCTTACGGGATTATTTTTAGGACGTTTTTTTTGTATACGGGGAGGATAAAATGGCGAAAGAGGGAGAATTACGAATTCCTGCCGGCTGCGCTATAAGCGGGATCATAGACAAAAAGGGGAACCGGTTTAGCGGGCAGGATATAATGAAGTCGATTGCTTTAATGCACGACCGCTCAAACGGGCTTGGCGGAGGTTTTGCGGCTTACGGAATATATCCGCAGTACAAAGACCTGTTTGCGCTGCACATATTTTATGACGATTTAAATATTAAAATGAAAACCGAGGAATTTTTGGCGCGGCATTTTGATATTGAAAGCGCCGGAAACATTCCCACAAGGCAGGTTCCCGCCGTAAAAAATAAACCTTTGATTTGGCGTTACTTTGTTCACCCGAGAACCTATATGGTAAAAGAAGGGTTTATGGACGAAAAAGAGTTTACCGCCAGATGCGTGATAAGAATAAATAAAGAGTATACCGGCGCATACGTTTTTTCCAGCGGGAAAAATATGGGAGCGTTCAAGGGCGTGGGCTACCCGGAAGATATCGGCGAATTTTTTATGCTGGATACTTATGAAGCTTATATGTGGACGGCGCACGGAAGGTTTCCGACAAACACGCCGGGCTGGTGGGGCGGCGCGCATCCTTTTACCATGCTTAACTGGTCTGTCGTGCATAACGGCGAAATTTCTTCTTATGACGCAAACAGACGTTTTGTAGAAATGTTCGGGTATAAATGCACTCTTCAAACCGATACCGAAGTTATAACTTATCTTTTTGACCTTTTAATAAGAAAGCACGGGCTTACGATGGAAAAAGCCATAAAAATTATGGTCGCTCCGTTTTGGGACGAAATAGAAAGAATGAATAAGGATTTGCAAAATGAATTGAAAAGTCTCAGGGCGGTTTATTCAAGCGCGTTAATAAACGGGCCTTTTTCGATAATACTCGGCTATGAAAAGGGTCTGATAGCTTTAAACGACAGAATAAAGCTGCGTTCTTTGGTAGCTGCCGAAAAAGGCGATAGAACTTATGTCGCAAGCGAAGAAAGCGCTATCAGAATAATCTGCGCAGATCCGGAAAAAGTGTGGTCGCCAAGAGGCGGAGAACCGGTTGTGGCTTTACTTGAAGAGTATCTTCAAGGAGGGAAAAAATGAGCATAGATTTTAATACGCCCGCTTTTGAAGTAATAAGAGACGAAAAAAGGTGCATACAGTGCAAAGTCTGCGTTCAGCAGTGCGCAAATTCCGTTCACGCTTATGACGAGGAAGAAGACATTGTAAAAGCCGACGACATGAAATGCGTAAATTGCCACAGATGCGTATTGTTATGCCCGACAAGAGCTTTAAAAATAAAAAAATATTCTTTAGAATTTAAAGAAAACGCAAACTGGACGTCGACGGCCATAAACGAAATTTATAAACAGGCTCAAACCGGCGGCGTGCTTCTTTCAAGCATGGGCAACCCAAAACCTTTTCCTATCTATTGGGATAAAATGCTTTTGAATGCCAGTCAGGTAACAAACCCGTCGATCGACCCTCTCAGAGAACCGATGGAAACAAAAGTTATGCTGGGCAGAAAACCGGAAAAGCTCGAGTTCGATTTAAACGGAAAACTTATTACGGAAATCCCGCCGCAGCTGGAACTTAATATACCGATTATGTTTTCTGCCATGAGTTACGGTTCCATTTCGAGAAACGCGCATGAATCTCTTGCAAGGGCGGCTTCGGAACTCGGCATATTTTACAATACCGGAGAAGGCGGCCTCAACAGAGATTTTTATAAGTACGGCAAAAATACCATAGTGCAGGTTGCTTCAGGAAGGTTCGGCGTCAATAAAGATTATCTCAATGCCGGAGCGGCAATAGAAATTAAAATAGGGCAGGGCGCAAAACCCGGCATAGGCGGACATCTTCCGGGAGAAAAGGTCGACGAAGACGTTTCTGCCACAAGAATGATACCGGAAGGCTCCGACGCGATTTCGCCGGCGCCTCATCACGATATTTATTCCATAGAAGATTTAAGACAGCTCATATATTCGCTTAAAGAGGTTACGGACTATAAGAAACCGGTTTTTGTAAAAATTGCCGCAGTTCACAATGCCGCAGCTATAGCTTCGGGCATAGCAAGAGCCGGAGCGGACGCAATAGTTATTGACGGTTTCAGAGGAGGAACAGGCGCCGCGCCGACAAGAGTCAGGGACAATGTCGGAATTCCGGTGGAGCTTGCTCTTGCGACCATAGACCAAAGATTAAGAGAAGAAGGCATAAGAAATCAGGTTTCCATTATTGCCGCAGGCTCGATAAGAAACAGCGCGGACATTGTAAAAGCCATAGCTTTAGGAGCGGACGCGGTATACATAGCTTCCGCCGCAGTAATAGCTTTGGGCTGTCATATGTGCCATGCGTGTTCGACGGGAAAATGCAACTGGGGAATCGCTACTCAGGAACCGGAACTTGTAAAAAGGCTTAATCCGGACATAATGTATAAAAGGCTCATTAATTTAATATCGGCATGGAATCACGAAATTCAGGAAATTCTCGGCGGTATGGGAATAAACGCCATAGACAGTTTAAGAGGAAACAGGCTGATGCTCAGAGGCATAGACATCAACGACAAAGAGCTTGAGATTCTCGGTATTAAGTACGCGGGGGAATAGAATGAAAAAAGTTTACGCTTTTGAAAGCAGATGTTTAGGGTGCGGATTGTGCGAAGTATATTGCAGAACCGCGCACTCAAAATCTAAAGATATAGTAAAGGCGCATAAAAAAGAAAATATAACGTCTTCGATAGTTATAGAAGAAATATTGCAGCCTAAAGCTAAAACGTATTTTGCCTTGCAATGCAGGCACTGCGCATCGCCAAAATGCGTAAGGGCGTGTATTGCCGGAGCTATGTATAAAGACGAAAATGGTATCGTAAGAAACGACAAAGAAAAATGCGTCGGTTGTTTGTCATGCATTCTTGTGTGTCCTTACGGCGCGGTCAAAAAAAATAAAGACGGCAAGGCTGTTTCAAAATGCGATTTGTGTATAAATTACGGCTCGCAGCTCTGCGTTAAAAATTGTCCGAATGAAGCGTTAAAACTTTTGACTGAAGAAGAAGCGGAGGATTTGGTATGAAATATTTGATAATAGGAAACAGCGCCGCAGGAATAAACGCCGCAGACGCAATAAGAACGCTTGACAAAAAAGGCGCAGTAACCATAGTTTCAAACGAAGAATTTCCGGCTTACGGCAGACCTTTAATATCTTATTTTTTAAGCGGTAAAGTTAAAGCTGAGAATATGAATTACAGGGACGATAATTTTTATTCTTCAAGAAACATAGAACTTTTTTTGAATACGGAAGCGGAAAAAGTCGACGCCGTAAATAAAAAAGTTACGCTCAAAGGCGGAAAAAAACTTGATTATGACAAACTTCTCATAGCTTCGGGAAGCTCGCCTTTTGTTCCGCCGATAAAAAACCTCAAAAGCCAAAAGAATGTTTTTACGTTTTTGACTTATAAAGACAGCATAAAATTGAAGGAGACAATAAAAAAAGATTCAAAAGTTATTATCGCGGGAGCCGGTCTTATAGGGCTTAAAGCGGCGGAAGGTCTGTACGGACAGGCTGCCAAAATAACGGTCATAGATTTGGCGGACAGAGTGATGTCTTCCGTTCTTGACAAAACCGCAGCGGATATTATTGAAAACCACATAAAAGAAAAAGGCATAGAAATCATACACGGCGTTTCAATAGAAGAAGTTGAAGGAAAAGAAAAAATAAATAAAGTTAAATTTTCAAACGGAGACGTTTGCGGGTGCGATATTCTTATAATTGCCATCGGCGTGCGCCCGAATATAAAGCTTGCCGTCGACGCCGGCATTAAGACCGCAAGAGCAATTATAGTCGACGAATATATGCAGACTTCGCGCAAAGATGTCTACGCCGCAGGCGACTGCGTAGAATCGCTTGACATGCTTTCAAACGAAAATAAAGTTTTGGCATTATGGCCGAACGCCTCCGCGCAGGGAGAAACCGCAGGTTTTAATATGACCGGAAAAATGCGTAAAGCGCCGGCTTCTTTTGCCATGAACGCAATATCTTTTTTCGGTATGCAGCTTATTTCCGCAGGAATAGTAAACGGCGGCGAAAACAGTTCGTTTTGCGACGCGCGCGCAGGAAAACTGCGCAGGTTAAATATCGCAAACGACAATTTGATAGGGTTCGTTCTCATAAACGACAATCAAAGGGCCGGAATTTATACGGCTCTTATAAACGACAGAACTAAACTTTCTTGTCTTGAATATGACATAAAACAGAAAGATATAGGATTGAATATTTATCCTAAAGAAACCAGAAAAGGAAAAGCATGGGGCAGAATATGAAAACAATAGACGCTTTAAATATGAATTACCGCGATTTAAACAATCTCATATCAGAGACTGCCGAAGTCGATAAAAACATAACGCTAGGCAATGTGTACGGGCAAAGATATATCGGGCGCGGTCTGCCAAAAAAAGTAAAAATAAAAATTTACGGCACTCCCGGAAACGATATGGCCGCTTATATGGACGGCGCTGAACTTGAAATTTTCGGAAACGCGCAGGACGCCGTCGGAAATACCATGAACGACGGGAAAATAATAGTGCACGGCAGCTGCGGAGACACCGCCGGATATTCCATGAGAGGAGGTGAAATTTACGTCGAAGGCAATGTGGGTTACAGGGTAGGTATTCATATGAAAGAGTACCGCGAAATGAAACCGATTATTGTTGCGGGCGGAAAAGCCGGCGACTTTTTAGGCGAATATATGGCGGGGGGTGCCATAATTCTTTTGGGCATGAACCTTAAAAAAGACGAAGATTTGACGGGAAGGTTTTGCGGAACCGGAATGCACGGCGGCACAATTTATCTTAACGGTAAAACCGAAAAATACAAATTGGGCAAAGAAGCCGTCAAAGTCAAACTTGACGAAACCGATATTACTTTTTTGAAAAAACATATTGATTTGTATTCAAAATATTTTAAAAAGGATTTAACGGCGTTAAAACCCGAGTTATTTGTCAAATATTGCGCGGTCAACAAAAATCCTTATAAAAATATGTACTGTAGATATTAAATTGATTTTTGAAGCAAAAAGATATAAACTAATTGAAATTTCAAGATATTCAAAAAAGCTAACGATCACATTAATAAGCAGCAAACGGCAGCCGCGTCCAAAAAAAACGAAACTTTTTAGGGCGTTTTTTCTATATATAAGTATATAAAAACCTATAAAATTCAGCA
Source organism: Endomicrobium sp. (assembly GCA_031264895.1). GTDB lineage: Bacteria > Elusimicrobiota > Endomicrobiia > Endomicrobiales > Endomicrobiaceae > Endomicrobium_B. Next base: position 6,050 of record JAISDI010000131.1, read on the forward strand.
TGAAGACGTATATGTCTGTCGTCCTGTAAACAAAGCTTGTCAGGGTCTTGTCTTTGTCTTTTGCCGTAAAATTCCCCTTCTGTGAAGGGGTGGCCGCGATTCTGCGGACGGGGTAGTCTTTGTTTGTCTTTTTGTCGTTGTGTCCTTGACGTAATTCTTTATACATTTTCACAAAATGAAACTTAACGGCAAACGACAACAACGACCGCCCCGTCAGATACTTCGTATCTGCCACCCCTCCACAGGATGGGAATTAACGGCAACAGCAAACAACAGATGCTGAAATAAATTCAGCATGACGACACAACACTGTCTGTCACCCTGAACTTGTTTCAGGGTCTGTAGTTTTGCCGTTTGCTGTCATTGCCTGAATCTGTTACAGGTAATCCATGTTAAATGGTTTACGACGCGCCCATATAGAAACAAAATGTTTAGGGAGATAAAAATGTACACTAAAGAACGGATTATCCAATTAGTAAAAGAGAACGGAGTAAAATTTATAAGATTACAGTTTACCGACATTCTGGGAATGCTTAAAAATGTCGCCATTACCGCAAGCCAGCTTGAAAAAGCGTTGAACAATCAGTGCATGTTTGACGGCTCTTCGATTGAGGGGTTCGTAAGAATCGAAGAAAGCGATATGTATCTTCATCCGGATCTGGAAACTTTCGTAATATTTCCGTGGAGACCGCAGGACGGAAAAGTCGCAAGGCTTATATGCGACGTTTATATGCCGGACGGAAAACCTTTTGAAGGATGTCCCAGATATGCGTTAAAAAAAGTATTGAAAGAAGCGTCCGAAATGGGATACACGTTTAACGTAGGCCCCGAATGTGAATTCTTTTTATTTCTAACGGACGAAAAAGGAAAACCCACGACGATCACGCACGACGATGCCGGATATTTTGATTTAGGCCCCGTAGATTTGGGGGAAAATGCCAGAAGGGACATGTGTTTGGCATTGGAAGGTATGGGCTTTGAAATAGAAGCGTCTCATCACGAAGTTGCAAAAGGGCAGCATGAAATCGATTTTAAATATTCCGAAGCTTTAAAAGCCGCAGACAATATCAATACTTTCAAAATGGTTGTTAAAACTATTGCCCAGAAACACGGGCTTCACGCTACGTTTATGCCAAAACCAATAGCGGGAATAAACGGTTCCGGAATGCACACGAATATGTCTTTGTTTAAAGACGGAAAAAACGCTTTTTTTGACGAAAAAGACGATTTACAGCTTTCAAATATAGCTTACAATTTTATCGGCGGTCTGATGGAACATATGAAATCTATGACCGTTATAACAAACCCTCTTGTAAATTCTTACAAAAGACTTGTGCCGGGCTACGAAGCGCCGGTTTATATAGCGTGGTCGTGTAAAAACAGAAGCCCGCTTATAAGAATTCCGGCGTCAAGAGGAAACGGAACAAGAATAGAACTTCGCAGTCCGGATCCTTCATCAAACCCTTACTTAGCTTTGGCGGCATGTCTTGCGGCGGGGCTTGACGGAATAAAGAAAAAAACAAAACCGCCGGTGCCGGTTGACCAAAACGTTTTCAAAATGAGCAAAGTCGACAGAACTAAGGCCGGCGTGGAAGATTTACCGGGCGATTTGGAACAGGCTATGATAGATTTCAAAAACAGCGAATTTATGAAAAACGTTTTCGGAGAACATATTTTTGACCGTTATCTTGAAGCAAAAAGCGAAGAATGGTTTTCATATATAACGCAGGTTCACAGATGGGAAACGGACGAATATCTTTCGGCTTATTGATAAAACGTAAAATAAAAAATGGACAAGGCGAAGATAATATTTGCAGGCTCGGAAGAGGTCATCAATTCGGTAAAAAAACAGCTTGAAAGAGCTTTATTTACCGTCATGGGAAGTACGCCGTCCGGAAACGAAGCGCTCAGAAAAGTTACTACTTTTTTTCCGGACATAGTTATCACGGATTACAATTTAACGGATATGACCGGCTTAGATTTTGCTAAAATGGTAGAACATTCGCATATATGTCCCGTAATAGTTCTTGCGGATTTGCGCCAAAGCGAATATGTCGAAGACCTCAAACAAAAATCTTTTGACATATTTTGTATCACAAAGCCGGTAAACCCGATGGTGCTCAACCATACCATCTCGCTGATTTTAAGAATGACAAGAAGAATGCACGAGTACGAACATCAAGTTGACGAGCTTAAACATAAACTTGAAGACAGAAAGTTAATAGAAAAAGCTAAAGGAATTTTAATGAAAAAGTTTGAAATGGACGAAGACGGCGCTTATAAAGAAATGCAGAAAAAAGCCATGAACTCGTCAAAACCGATTGCTCAGATAGCAAAAACAATTATAGACATGTTTAAATTTATAGAGGAAGAGAAATGAGAAAAGAAAAAGTTTTACAAAAAAAGTATAAAAAAGCTTATCTGGAACTTTCAAACGGAATTACTCTCGAAGGAAGCGCGATCGGCGCAAACGTAAGCGTAAGCGGCGAAATGGTTTTTAACACGGGAATGCTCGGCTACAGCGAGGCCATGACAGACCCTTCTTATTTAGGCCAGATTTTAGTTTTCAGCTTTTGTTTAATAGGAAATTACGGAATCCCTGCTCCTAAAGGCGGGGATTTTTTTATGTCTAAAGGCCACGAAAGCGACTCGATCAAAACGCAGGCAATAATAGTCTCGGACATTTACGACGGCTGTTATCATCACGACGGCGGAATATCGCTTGAAGAGTGGATGATTGCAAACAATGTCCCCGGAATAGCCGGAATAGACACAAGATACCTTGTGCAGATGATAAGAGAAGCAGGAAACCTTTTCGGGAGAATCGTTCCCGAAGGCGCAAAAAAAGAAAAAATCGACAGGTTCGAATTTTTGAAAAATTTCAATAATGACGAATATGTCGACCCGTCAAAATATAATTTAATGCCGTCCGTATCGACAAAAGAAATCAAAAGATTCGGAAACGGATCAAAAAAAGTCGCGCTGATAGACTGCGGCGCAAAATTCAATATAGCGAGAATGCTTGTCGAAAGAAACTGTGAAGTTATGCTTCTTCCGTGGGATACGGATTTTTCGGCGCTTGACGTCGACGGCTGGCTTATAAGCAACGGCCCGGGCGATCCGCAAAATACGGGCGACTTGGTTGAAAGAGTGAGAAAAGACGTATTGGGTTCTGGCAAGCCGGTTTTAGGTATATGTCTCGGCCATCAAATTTTATCGCTTGCTTCCGGCGCAAAAACAAGAAGACTGCCGCACGGCCACAGAAGCCACAACCAGCCGGTTTTTTCTCTTCCGGACAAACACGCTTATATGTCAAGCCAAAACCACAGATATGCGGTAGAAAAAAAGACGATACAAGAAGGCTGGGAACTATGGTTCGTCAATGCCAATGACGATTCGGTAGAAGGCCTAAGACATAAAACAAAACCGTACATGTCCGTACAATTCCACCCCGAAGCCTCCAGCGGCCCCAACGACACAAGCTGGATAATGGATAAATTTGTCTCGATTTTATAAATACACTAAAAACAACAAAAATTCCCCGCCAGCGCTTTGCGAAATACCTTGTCATGTTGCGCAATGCGCATATCTTGCTTTTATCTTTTGTGTGTGTTGACTGGTATTTTCAAATTTGGTAAACTCTTTCCATTCTTGTTGGAATAATAATCAAAATAAATCTCCGGAGGGAAGTTAATGTCAAAACTTAAAATGCTTGTCTTAATGCAGGTTTTTTTCGCATTTACCTTTGTTTTATTTACGGGCTGCAACAAAGAATCAAAACAATCCAAAGCGGACGTTGTAATATGGCACTGGATGACGGACAGGCAGGAAGCGTTTGAATCATTGGCTCAACAATATTATAAAGAAACCGGAGTAAAAGTATCTTTTGAAACATATGCGCCTACGGACGTTTATAAAAATAAAATTTCAGCGGCTGCAACTGCAGATCTCTTGCCTGACGTATTCAATCCTATAGCGGATAAAAAAGAAACGGCCTCATATATCAATGCGGGTTTTATCGCAAATCTTACCGAAGAAATGGAAAAAGACGGCTGGAAAGATTCTTTTTTCACCAAAGCTTTAACGCAAAACACTTTTGAAGCGGGAAACGAATGGGGCGTCAACCCTGGCATATATGCCGTTCCTCTTGATGTCAATTCGCTGATGGTATACTATAATAAAGATTTATTTTCGCAGGTCGGTTTAGACCCTGAAAATCCCCCGAAAACGTGGCCTGAATTTATAGAGGCCGGCAAAGTTTTAAGAGCCGCAAACATACAGCCTTTTACCAGCGGTTTCGGCGAAGGATGGCTGATAGGTGCATTTGCGCAGTCTTACCAGTGGAACCTTTTCGGCAAAGATGGAGTTTTGGACGCAATCGAAGGCAAGATCCCTTATACTGATGCAAGATGGGTAAAAATATTCGAACTTTTTGCAGAAATGAGAGACAATAAACTTTTTGCTTCCGGAATAGTCACAATGGTCAATAAAGACGCAGAGAGAAGTTTTGCCACAGGCAAAGCCGCGATGGCTTTCAACGGTTCGTGGGGAGTAAATGTTTATCATTCGATGGCGCCAAACCTTAACTACGGCGTTATGCCTCCTCCGGCTCTTACGGAGGAACAAGGCGCAAAATATCCGCTGCTGATGTTTGGCGGAGAAGGTTCTTCTTTATTTGTAAACGACAAATCGCCCAACAAACAAAAAGCTATAGATTTCTTAAAGTGGATGACGCAGATAGACCCGCAGGTATATCTTGCAAAAGAAACTTTAAACATACCTTCAAATAAAAATGCCGCGGGCGATCTTCCGCCCGTTTTAAAAGTTTTTTCAGAAAATATCGTAAACACTTTTGAATCTCTGCCTAAAATAGAAAGCTGGCAGGTAACCAATTTCATAAATATTAATTTGCAGTCCGTCATTATAGGCGAAAGAACGCCTGCACAGGCGGCAAAAGAAGTTCAAGGCGAAAAAGAAAGACAGGCAAAGGCAGATAAATGAAAATAACCCCAAAGGAAAAGCTCAGCAATTTTTGCTTTATAGTTCCGGCTTTAGTTTTGTTCTTGGTGTTTAGCCTTTACCCTATACTGAGAACATTCCAGTTAAGCGTTTTTCAGTGGAACGGAATAGACAAAGATATGATTTTTGTCGGCTTGGCGCAGTATAAACATATATTGTTTAATAATCCGGCTTTCTGGAAGTCAATGTGGAATGCGGGATATGTGACCATACTTTCGCTTACTCTCCAAAACGGTCTTGCCTTGCTTTTGGCCTTGCTTGTCAGCAGAAATATCAGAGGAGAAAACGTCTACAGAACCATATTTTTTCTTCCGCCGGTTTTATCCGGAGTTGTCGTAGGTTTGATATGGAAATTTGTTTTTGACGGAAATTTCGGGGTTTTAAATCATTTTCTGGGCAATATCGGGCTTTCGCAGTTTCAGGATTTTGCGTGGCTTTCCGAAATAAAAACGGCTCTTTCATCTGTGGCCGTAGTGCATATGTGGAAAGGGTTCGGCTACGGTTTTATCATTTTGCTTGCGGGATTACAAACAATACCTATAGAATTATACGAAGCCGCCGAAGTTGACGGCGCGGACGCATGGCAGCAGTTCAAAAATATCACATTCCCTTTATTAATTCCTATTTTCACTATAGTGTCAATACTTACGATTTTGGGTTCGATGCAGATTTTCGATCTGATATATTCAATGACGAGGGGCGGCCCTGCAGGCCATACGCATGTTCCTATAACAAAAATTTATGAATACATGAGCAACGGCGAATTCGGTTATTCTACAGCTATGGCGGTAATATTCGGCGGCGTGCTTCTCGTGGTGTCTTTTGCGCAGATATACGCTTCAAAAAGATTTAACTATAACAATAAATAAAGGATAATATGAATATTTATAAGACCAAAAAAACGATCGTAGACACCGTAACGCATATAATTTTAATAGCTGTTTCCGCTACGTGCCTTTTTCCCGTATTCTGGATGCTTTCGTCTTCACTTAAAACCCAAGATCAAATATTTTCAAAAATGACTCTTCTTCCGGAAACGTGGAATTGGTCAAATTACGTAACTGCGTTTATCAAAGCCGATTTCGGACAATATTTTTTAAACAGCGTATTTTACACCGTAGTCGGCGTATTTTTTGTAGTTTTCATATCTTCGCTTGCGGCTTACGCTTTTGCAAGGCTGGATTTTTTCGGTAAAAACATATTTTTTTATATGCTCATAGCCACTCTTTTAATACCTATCCCGGGCGTTTTTGTTCCTTTATATTTATTGTTAAAAAGTTTGGGACTGCTAGATTCAAGATTAGGCTTGCTTTTATGTTATATCAGCAACGGACTGGCTTTTGCAATATTTTTGCTGAAAGGATTCTTTGACGACTTGCCAAAAGAAATAGAAGAAGCCGCTTTAATTGACGGCTGTTCGCGTTTTGGAATATATTGGAGAATCGCCCTGCCTTTAGCTAAACCGGCTCTTGCCACCATAGTTATCATGAACTCTCTTACTATATGGAACGAATTCTTACTTGCATTGGTAGTTTTGCAGGATAAAGCCAAGATGCCCATACAAAGAGGTTTAATGGTTTTTCAAGGAACTTTTATAACGGACTATCCTCTTCTTATGGCAGGCCTCACGATAGCTACAATACCTATAGTAATAGTGTATCTGCTTATGCAAAAGCATATAGTTAAAGGAATTGCTGCCGGCGCTTTAAAAGGATAAAGATGTCAATAGACGTTGTAATTTTTGATATGGGAAAAGTCATATTCGATTATGACCTGCTTAAATTTGTTTCGGCGTTTTCAAAAAAAGCTTCAAAAAAAGGCGAAGATATAAAAAAACTTATTTTTGAATACGGAGATTGGGCGGTATCCCTCGAAACCGGAAAAATAAGTCCGCGCGAATTTTACGAAAGTCTTGCGCAATCTACGGGATACGGCGGCAGTTATAATGAATTTTCGACAATCTGGAACGACAACTTTACGCCGATACCCAACACCATCGAAATACTTGCCAAAATCGCAAAAAAATACAGACTTGCGATGTTATCAAACACCAATGAACTCCATTTTGAATATCTTAAATCAATGTATCCTCAGATTTTTCTTTTATTTTCGGACTTGCACCTGTCATATCTCATGCGCGCAAGAAAACCCGAAAATCAAATTTATGAAGAAGTTATAAAATATTACGGCGTTCCGGCGCAAAACTTGTTTTTTACGGACGATATGCAGATAAACGTTGACGGCGCGCAAAAATGCGGCATTAAAGCATACCGTTTTATGACGCCCGCAAATCTCGCGGCTGACTTAAAAAAGGAAAATATAGAAATATGATAGATTTCGGCGTGAGCGCGTCAAAACAAAAAGAGCTTGAAACAAAATTTAAGAAACTTGAAATAAATGAAATCGATATTGAGGAAAAATTTGTAAAATCTCCGGGAAAAGGCGGTCAAAACGTCAATAAAGTTGCGACTGCGGTTTTTTTAAAGCATATTCCCACAGGCATTGAAGTCAAATATCACAGGGAAAGAACACAGCTTTTAAACAGATTTTTGGCAAGGCGTCTTCTGGCAGAAAAAATCGAAGAACGCATTATGGGGATAAAGTCGGCAAAACAAAAAGAAATAGAAAAAATAAGAAGACAAAAACGCAAACGTTCCAAAAGAGCAAAGGAAAAAATTCTCGAAGGAAAAAAGTTCACGTCTCAAAAAAAGCTGTCAAGAGAAAAAATAAATTATAACACGGAACTCTGACAAATGGACACGGACAAATCCCAGCCTCACTATTTTGGGCACAGAAGCCGCATGAAAGACAAATTTCTGGTTTCCGGCTTTGACGGTTTTGCGGACTATGAAATTCTCGAATTCGCGCTGTTTTTTGCTATTAAAAGAACAGACACAAAACCGCTTGCAAAAGAGCTTATACAAAAATTCGGAAGCGTAAAACAGGTTTTAGACGCCGATATTGAGGATTTATTGAACGTTCCCCAATTGGAAAAACATGCCGCAGTCTTTTTGGTTTTTCTGAGAGAAATGGCGAAATATTATTCATACCTGGACATAAAATCGTCAAAATCATTAAGCTCTCCCGATGCCGTGGTAGATTATCTTATAACCATATTAAGCGGCGAAAAAATAGAAAAATTTTACGCTGTTCTGCTTGACAGCGGCAATAAAGTAATAGAATGCAAAGAAATGGAAAGCGGTACGGTAAACAAATCCGTAATTATGCCCAGAAAAGTCGCGGAAGCGGCATTAAGCAATAAAGCTTCCGCAGTAATAATAGCCCACAATCACCCCGGCGGAACTTTAAAGCCCAGCCAAAGCGACATAAGCGCGACCGCCGCCGTAAAATCGGCGTTAAAAACGCTTGATATTGCCGTACTGGATCATATAATCGTTTCCGGAAATAAATATTTCAGTTTTAAACAATACAATTTATTGTAGCCCGCCGCCGATTCATTCCCGCCCCGCCTTCAGCGCTTCAAGCCTGTTGTTGTCTATTGTCTCTGCTAAGTAAGATTGCAGTCACGACAAAAGCATTAAACCCAGATATTTCATATAGAGCTAAAATTTTTTAATGGAACCCAAGTGTAAAAAAAACATAGGAAAGAAAGATAACAAATAGGTGTTTCTAAAATACTGCTCGTCATTGTCGAAAGTTGTTACCGGGAATTTTTACTGAAAGATGTTTTTATTTTACGACGAAAGTGGATCCCCGATAAAGACACTCGGGGATGACGACAAAGATGATTCCGCTAGTTTGTCATCCCCGAATGTTTTAATCGGGGAACCATGTTGCCGTTTCGCCGTTTGTCGTAACAGACGTATGAAAATAAAGGGACAATATTTAGTTTGTTTGCTATACCTCGTCATTCTTGGGTTTGATACTCAGTAAGCGCTTTGCGCAATACCCCGTCCGCTCCGCGTTCCACCCCCTTTAAAAAAAAGGGGGAATTCCCGAAGTTTTAGAAAAGAGACAATGTTAAGCGGTTTTGCTATAAAGAAGTTTTTGTTTTACGACGAAAGTGGATCCCCGATAAAAACATTCGGGGATGACGGCAAAGGAAAAAAGATAGTTTTTAGAAAGCTCTAATAAAATTTTTGAGTCAAAGCGGGAAAGTCAGATAAGGGTAAAATTGCCCTAGCGGGCGGGTCTTTGCAGACGGAAAACTAAAAAGGCCACGTTCCTTTAGTCTTTGTCGTTATTCGTGTCGTTAATTCCCACTTTTTTAAAGGGGGTGGACGCGCCTTTTGCGGACGGGGGATTTCGTCGTTGCCTTTGTCTTTCGCTTTTGTCGTTGTCTTTGTCGTTAGCCGTTGTCGTCGTCGTTGTTGTCGTTAGTCGTTGTCGTTCGCCGCCTCTAAGCGAGTCTATGAGCGAAAGATTTTTGAAGATTATCAAATTCGGTTGTTTGAGCGGCATTCCTCTTAAGTCTTTATGCCGCGAGTTCC